>JASJEC010000024.1 GCA_030064845.1 Kiloniellales bacterium | reverse complement strand
GGATCCAGGGTCTGCCGCGGCGCGAGATCCGGGAGCGGACCGAGGAGGTCGCGCGGCTGCTGCGCATCGACCACCTGCTGGACCGGTCGATCGGCGGCCTGTCGAGCGGCGACCGGCAGCGGATCGCCCTGGGCCGGGCGATCGTGCGCCGGGCCAAGGCCTTCCTCATGGACGAGCCCCTGGGCGCGCTGGACGCCGAGTTCCGCGAGCTTATGTGCGAGGAGCTGCGCCTGCTGCACAAGCGGATCGGCGCAACCACCGTCTACGTCACCCACGACCAGATCGAGGCCATGTCCATGGCCGACCGGATCTGCGTGATGGACCAGGGCGAGGTGCTGCAGATCGGGCCGCCCATGGAGATCTACGAGCGGCCGGCCACGCGCTTCGTCGCCGGCTTCATCGGCAGCCCGGCGATGAACTTCCTGACCGGGCAGGGCGGCCTGGCGCCCGGCTCGACCGGCATCAAGGTCAAGGGCGCCGAGATCCCGGTGCCGCGGCTGCGCGAGGGCGTGGAACACCGGGAAGCCATCCTCGGGGTCAGGCCCGAGCATATCCGCCTCGGCGATGACGGTCCGCTGCGCGGCCGGGTCTTCGGCGTCGAATACATGGGTACGCGCCAGCTGGTCACCGTGGACACGGACGGCGGCCGGCTCAAGATCAGGGCGCCCAACACCGTGCGGGTCGACTTCGGCGAGACGGTCGCCCTCAGCTTCGAGACCGATCGCCTGGTGGTCTTCGACCCGGCCAGCGACCGGGCGGTCGCGAGCGACCTCGCCGCGGAGGATGGCCATGGCTGAGGTCGTCCTGAACGGCGTCACCAAGCGCTTCGACAAGACGGTCGCCGTCGCCGAGCTGTCCCTGACCGTAGCGGACGGTGAGTTCGTGGTGCTCCTGGGTCCAACCGGGGCCGGCAAGACCACGACCCTGCGCCTGGTCGCCGGCCTGGAGAAACCCGAGGAAGGCCGCGTCGAGATCGACGGGCGGGACGTCACCGGAGCCGCGCCGGCGGAGCGCGACGTTTGTTTCGTCTTTCAGCAGTATTCGCTCTATCCGCACTACACGGTGTTCGACAACCTGGCCTTCCCCTTGCGCGCGCCCGGCCGCCGTTGGCCGGCCGAGCGCATCGAGGCGCGCGTGCGTGAGATCGCCACCCTGCTGCGGATCGAGTCCAAGCTCGGGAACCGCGCGACCCAGCTCTCCGGCGGCGAGATGCAGAGGGTCGCGATCGGCCGGGCGCTGGTCCGCGAGCCGGCGATCTACCTGATGGACGAGCCTCTGTCGTCGCTCGACGCCAAGCTACGCGAAGACCTGAGGGTCGAGCTGAAGCGCATCCAGCGCGACCTGGGCGCCACCATCCTCTACGTCACCCACGACCAGCTGGAAGCCATGACCCTGGCGGACCGCATCGGCGTGCTGTCGGAAGGCCGCCTGGTTCAGATCGGTTCGCCGCGCGAGGTCTACGAGCAGCCCAGCAACATCCACGTCGCCCGGCGGCTGGGCAGCCCGCAGATCAACCTGGTGCCGCGCGGCCGCCTGGGCCTCGAAGACCTGCCGCCCGGGGCCGAGACGATCGGCGTCAGGCCCGAGGACGTCCGCCTGCACCAGGCAGAGGGCGTTCCCGCCGAGGTCCTCGCGGTCGAGCATCTCGGCGTCGAGACGTTGGTGCTGCTCTCGGCGGAAGGCGAGAGCGTCAGGGCGCTGCTCGGCGCTCACGACCCGGTCGCCGAGGGCGAGAAGACCAGTATCGCGGTGCGCCCCGGGGCGGCCCTCGCGTTCGACGGCGACGGCAATCGGATCCCGAGCGGTCCCGCGGGTGCGAAGGTGGAGGCTGCCTATGGAACCTGAATTGATGAAGCGGGTCGTCGAGCGAACGGCGGGAGTCATCGCGGCCCACGTCGAGAACCTGACGGCGCTCGACCAGGCGATCGGCGACGGCGATCACGGCCTCAACATGAAGCGCGGTTTCGACGAGATCGCGGCGATCGCCGATGAACTGAGCGCGCTTCAGCCCGGTCCGGCCCTGAAGAAGGCGGGCTTGACCCTGGTCATGAAGGTGGGCGGCGCTTCGGGTCCGCTCTACGGCAGCCTCCTCTTGGGCATGGCCAAGGCGGCCGGCGACCGCGCCGAGCTTGACGGCCCCGGCGTCGCGGCGGCCTTCGCGGAAGGCGTCACGGCGGTGAAGCAGCGCGGCAAGTCCGAGGCCGGCGAGAAGACCATGCTGGACGTCCTGGTGCCGGTCCAGGAGGCCTTCGAGCAGGGCCTGGCCGAGGGCGTGCCGCCGGCGGCTCTGATCGACCGGCTTAACGCGGCCGCCGAGCAGGGCCTGGAAGCGACCCGCCCGATGCGGGCGACCAAGGGCCGCGCCTCCTTTCTCGGCGAACGCAGCATCGGTCATCTCGATCCGGGCGCCATGTCGAGCTGCCTTTTGATCAAGGAGGTCTGCGCCGTGTTTGGAGAAGAGCTATGAGCGGAGACAAGGTGGCCATCGTGATCGTTTCGCACTCGCCGGACGTCGCCCGGGGCACTTCCGAGATGGTGCGGCAGATGGTCGGCGAGACCGTCGGCGTCGCCTGGTGCGGCGGCAACGCCGACGGCGGGCTCGGCACCGACGTCGCGCGCATCAGCGAGAGCATCGAGAAGGTCTGGAGCCCGGCCGGCGTGGCCCTGCTGGTCGATCTGGGCGGCGCGGAAATGAACGCCGAGATGGCCATCGAGCTCCTGCCCGAGGATCGCCGCGGCACGGTCTCGATCTGCGACGCGCCGATCGTCGAGGGCGCTGTCATGGCGGCGACCCAGGCGTCGACCGGCAGCTCGCTGGCCGAGGTCCGCGCCGCCGCCGAGGAGTCGGGTTCATGATACGCGGGGACCGAGCATGACTGACGAGACTGTCGCCGAGGGGCGGACCATTATCTCCCACGACGTCGGCCTGCACGCCCGCCCGGCCGTCAAGCTGACGCAGCTGGCCGCGAGCTTCTCCAGCGAGGTTCGGCTTCGGGTCGGCGACGGCGGTGACTGGGTCGACGCGAAGAGCATCGTCAAGGTGATGAAGCTCAAGGCGCGGACCAGCGAGACGCTGTTCTTCGAGGCGCGTGGCGCCGACGCGCAGCAAGCGGTCGCGGCCCTCGTCCACTTGGTCGAGCGCAGGTTCGATGAGCAGCCCGCCTGAACGCGTAATCGGCGCCGAGGTCGCGGCACCGGGCCTCGCCATGGGGGTCATTCACCGGGCCCGCCCGCCGCGCTGGCAGACGCTGGCCGCGGAACGCCGTCCGGTGGAGGAAGAGCGCAAAGCGCTCGATCTGGCGCTGCGGCGGGCGGCGAAGGAGCTCGAGGAGCTGGCGGCTGAAGGCGACGAAACGGCGGCGGAGATCCTGGCGTTCCAGATTGCAATGCTTGCCGACCCCGAACTGGTCGCGCCCGCGCAGGAGGCGATGGCGGGCGGCGAGCCGGCGGCGGGGGCCTTCGGCGATGCCTTGAACATCCAGATCCAGGACTATCAGGCGTCCGGCGACGACTATTTTCAAGCCCGGGCGGAGGACCTGATCGATCTGCGCGACCGGGTGCTGGTCGCCCTCGGCGGCGAGAACCGGGAGGAAGAGGTCCTGCCCGAGCGCGCCATCGTGGTGGCCGGCGAGCTGACGCCCAGCCGTTTCCTCGACATGGATTGGACGAAGGCGAAGGGGGTCGCGCTCGCCGGCGGTAGCGCAAACAGCCACGTGGCGATGCTGGCGCGCGCCCGGGGCGTTCCCTTCCTGATCAACCTCGCCAGCGATCCCCAGGACATAGAGCCCGGGGCCGAGGCGGTGATCGATGCGGAGCAGGGCTGCCTGATCCTGCGGCCCACGGCCGATCGGGGCGCGGCCTACAGCCGGCAGATCGCCGACCGGGAGGCCGTCCGGCGGGCCCAGGACGAACTTCTGTCCGAGCCGGCGGTCACCGCTGACGGGACCGGGATCGCGGTTCTGCTCAACGTCGACGATCCGACCATGCTTCAGGACGTCGACCCCGACCACTGCGACGGCATCGGTCTCACCCGGACCGAGTTCCTGTTCGGCGAGGGCCTGCCCGACGAGGAGCGGCAGTACCGGATCTACCGGGGCCTGCTCTACTGGGCCGGCGAGCGGCCGGTGACGGTGCGCACCCTGGACGCCGGCGCCGACAAGCCGATTCCCGGGCTCACGCCCGAGAGCGAGGCCAACCCCTTCCTCGGCGTCAGGGGCGTCCGGCTGTCGCTGGCGCATCCCGAGGTCTTCCGGGTCCAGCTGCGCGCCCTCGCGCGCGCGGCGTGCCACGGCAGGCTCAAGGTCATGGTCCCCATGGTCGCCACACCCGACGAGCTCGACCAGGCGCGGGCGCTGATGACGGAGGCGGTGACGGCCTTGAAGGCCGAGGGCACGGAGGCGGCCATGCCGGCCTTCGGCATGATGGTGGAAACGCCCGCCGCCGCGCTTGCCGTCGAGTCTTTCGCGAGCGATTTCTTCTCGATCGGCACCAACGACTTGGTCCAGTACGTCATGGCGGCCAGTCGGGACAGCCTCGGCCTTAAGTACCTGCAGGACCCGCTCAATCCCGCCGTGCTGGAGCTGATCGCCCGGGTCTCCACCGCCGGCGCGGCGAAGCGCTTGGAGGTCAGCGTCTGCGGAGAGATGGCGAGCCTGCCGGCGCAGGTGCCGGCCTTGCTGGATGCCGGGATCCGAACGCTCTCGGTCCCGCCGGCGGCGCTCGGCTTGGTGAAGGCCGCGGTCCGCGCACATCGGATCGGAAGCGGGCGGATCGAAAGCCATGGCTGAGCAGGCTGTCCGGATCAACAAGCAGGAGCTGATCGCGGCCTACAAGAAGGTCCTGCGGTCCTTCATCGACCAGCGACCGTCGGGCATGCGGCTGCGCATCGCGCGCGTGCTGGGAACCCACAAGAGCTTCGTTTCCCAGATCACCTCGCCGCTCGACCCGACGCCGCTGCCGGTGCGCCACGTCGGCCCGATCATGGAGGTCTGCCACCTCTCGCCGGCGGAACGGGAAGCCTTCCTGGCCGCCTATCGGGCGGCCCACCCGAACCAGTCGCGCCAGCTCGGCCATGCCGCCGCGCCCGGCGTGACGACCACGCTGGAGGTCGAGGTCCCGGTCATGGACGACCCGTCGCGGCAGAAGGCGCTCGAAGACCTGATACGCGAGATGGCGCGGCGCATGGCCGAGATCATGGCGAAGGACTGACGGGCGCTCAGCAGCCCCAGCGCAGCGCCGAGGTGTTGACCGGGGCGTCCCAGTAGCCCGCTATTTCGTCGTCCAGCAGGGTCAGGGTCACGGAACAGCCGGCCATGTCGAGCGAGGTGACGTAGTTGCCCACTAGGCTGCGCGCGACCTCGACACCGCTCTGTTCGAAGGCTTCGCGCGCCAGCTTGTACATCAGCGTGAGCTCCATCATCGGAGTCGCGCCGAAGCCGTTGACCAGCAGCAGCGCCTTGCGGCCGCTGTCCGGTTTGAGGTCCTCCAGGATCGCGCCGGTCATCTCGCCGGCGATCTCGCCGGCAGAGCCGAGCGCGACCCGGCGGCGGCCGGGCTCGCCGTGGATCCCCACGCCCATCTCCATCTCCGTCTCGCCGATGTCGAAGGTCGGCTTGCCGGCCGCGGGAACCGTGCAGCTGGTGAGCGCGACGCCCATGGACCCTGTCGCTGCGTTGACCCGCGTTCCCAGCGCCTCGCAGGCCGCCAGATCGGCGCCGCCCTCGGCGGCTGCGCCGACGATCTTCTCGACCACCAGGGTGCCCGCCACACCACGCCGGCCTGTGGTGAAGGTGCTGTCCTCGACGGCGACGTCGTCATTGGTCAGCACGGTGGCCTGGTCGCCTTCATACATCTCGGCGGCCATTTCGAAGTTCATGACGTCGCCGGAGTAATTCTTGACGATGAAGAGCACGCCCGCGCCGCCGTCGACGGCCTCGGCGGCCGCCACCATCTGATCCGGCGTCGGCGAGGTGAAGACCTCGCCCGGACAGGCGGCGTCGAGCATGCCGCGTCCGACCAGGCCGCCGTGCAGGGGCTCGTGGCCGCTTCCGCCGCCGGAGATCAGCGCGACCTTGCCCTTGACCGGCGCGTCTGCCCGCGTGACGAAGGTCGGCTCGCGATGCAGCTTGAGGATCTCCGCGTGGGCGGAGACGAAGCCCTCGAGGCTCTCGCTCAAGATGGTGTCGACTGAATTCAAGAACTTCTTCACGGCCGCGTCCCTCCCCAGGAGAATCCAAGTTTCTGTCTACTAATCAGAAGCTTAGCACGGGAAACGGGTGAGGGATAGGAAAGGCCGCAGCCGGTCGGCCCGGTCTGGCGGAATTCGGTCCCCGATCAGGTGAGCTTGGCGAGACGCGCCAGCAGGCGCTCGACGTCGTCGCGCGTCTGGTAGATCCCGAAGCCGAATCGCAGGCGGTCGCCCCGGAAGTCGGTGACGATCTTGGCCGCCATAAGCCGGCGGTGCAGGTCGCCCGCGCCCTCGGTCCGAAAGGTCAGGAAATTGCCGCGGTTCGGTTCGGCCAGCGGCACGACGAGGTCTTCGGGCCGCAGGTCTGGCAGCGCCAGGTTCTCGAGGCCGTCGATGAAGGCGCGCTGCAAGTGGCAGACGTGGTCGTGGATATCGGCGATGGTAAGGCCCAGGGAGTCCAGCCAGGACAGCACGGCGTTCTGCCGGTAGATCCCGACCGGATCGAAGGTCGCGCCCAGAAAGCGGTTGGCTCCGGGACCGTAGGCGGTTCTCGCCTCCGGTCCGTCGGCCAGGGCGTCGAAGGCGGCGAACCAGCCCGTGTTCCACGGCCTCGTGCCGTAGCCGGCGGGGCAATGGAGGAAGCAGACCCCTTCGCCGGCCATGGCGTACTTGTAGCCGCCGGAGGTGTAGAAGACCCGGTCGGCGAGCCCCGAAAGGTCGGTCTCCAGTGCCATGAAGCCGTGGTAGCCGTCGATCACGATCAGCGCTTCCCCGTCGGGCACGGCGCGGACCACGGCCGCCAGATCGGGCAGGGCATAGCCCGAGTTGTAGAAGACATGGCTCACATAGACGAGGTCGTAGCCGCCGGGCGACGCCGCGTCGACCAGGCGCTCGGTCAGACTCTCGAAAGGCTCCGCCGCGACGCGCGTGACGTTCGCGAGGCCGTCCTCCTCGAGCCGCGACATTTGGCGCTCGAAGCTGTGGAACTCGCTGTCGGTCGTCAGCACCTTGGGAGGACGCCCCGGGTCGAGACACGAGAGCAGTCGCAAAAGAAAGGCGTGCGTGTTCGGGCCGAAGGCCAGGGTCGCCGGATCGGGCAGATTCAGGATCGCGGCGACCTGGCGCTGGGTTTCCGGATAGAGCTCGCCGAAGATCATCTCCCACTTGCGGTCGGCGAGGCGCGCTGCGTCGCGCCAACAACGCTCCTGTGCCTTCAGCGTCACGTCGGGCCAGAGGTGGTGGCTGTGGGCGGCGAAATGCAGACGTTCCGGATCGGCCTCGAGGAAGCGACCGAAGTGCGGCTTCAGGTTCACGCCCCGGTCCCGTTGTAACGGTAGCCGAGGACCCGCCTCAGTTCCTCGGGCAGGGGCGGCAGCTTGGACCTCGGGATCAGAAAGGTGGAGAGCGCGAAGAGGTCGTCGAACAGGCGATGCCGCTCGGCGGTCTGCCGCAGGTAGTCGTGCCCCGACGACCCGCCGGTGCCGACCTTGCGGCCGATCATGCGCAGCACCATTAGGGCGTGGCGCTGGCGCCAGTTGGTTAGGCCCACGTCGATGTCCATCAGGTGGCCGAGGAAGCGGAACGGCACGTTGAGTGCGGGCTCGTCACGGTAGAGCGTGATGAAGAGCGCCGCTTGAAGCGCTCGCGCGGAGAAGCGCCAGCGCCCCTCGGCCTGTAGGCGGCCGTGCACCTCTTCGTCGAAGAGCGAATCGAAGCGCGCGCTCGCCGCCGCGAGACTTTCGAGGTCTTCGCTCTTCTGCGCCTCGTCGAGCGCCGGGTTGTCGCGGATCACCGCGGCCTCGGCGTCCAGCATGTCAGCCACCGCCTGACGGAAGACGGCGGTGAAGTCGTAGTCCGGCAGCTCGATGAAGGGCGTGCGGGTCAGCCAGGACTCGACCAGCGCGAACAGCGACGGCCGCGCTTCCGCGTCTTTCAGCCTGGCGCGGTCGCCGCGGGTCAGGCGGCTGTCGAAGGGCCGCGCCTCGAAGGCGATCCGGTCGCCCCGGCGCAACCCGAGCTTCGTTTCGAGCAACCGGAACTGCAGGCTCTGGAAGCCGGAGGCCGGGAAGAGGGTGTCGCGGAAGTCGAGAAAATCGAGCGGCGTCATGGTTTCGAGCACGTCGAGCTGCTGCAGCAGCAGCTTCTGGATCTCGACGATGCGGGCGAGGCCGCGGTCCGCAACCGCCAGGTCACGGTCGTCGACCGCGGACTCCGAGAAGATCTGCTCGATGCGGTCGAGCTCGAACAGGATCTGCTTGAACCAGAGCTCGTAGGTCTGATGCACGATGATGAAGAGCATCTCGTCGTGCGCCGGCCTGCCCAGCTCCGCGCTCTGGCGCTGCTGGCACGCGAGCAGCTTGTCGAGCTGCAGATGACCGCCGTAGCTGAGGGGGCGCGCGCGCTTGGCCATACCGCTATCGGTAGAACACCCCGCCGCCGCAGGCAAGCTGGGTTCGTCCGCTCGCTCGCCTCGCGGCGGCCGCCACGTGTCGGTCGTGGCGGCAGAACGTGAATGATGCTAGCCTCACGCTCGTAACGGGGCCGGGCCGGCGCGCCCGCGTTTTTTGTTCCGGCCTAATCTGGGGTAAAGCCAATGGCTAGAAAATGGTTTCCTCTGAGGTGGTTGGTGGCCGTAGTTCTCTTGGCGTCTGGTTCCCTGACACCCTCGACCAGCGACGCCGCTTCGGCCGCCGAGATCGACAAGGCGGTCGATGAGGCGATCGCGAATCTGCACAGCGAATCGGCCGACGCCAAGGCTCTGGTTCCGGAGGCCAAGGGCATCCTGGTCATTCCACGACTCGCCAAGGCCGGCTTGATCATCGGCGCCCAGGGCGGCGAGGGCGCGCTCCGGGTGAACGGAAAGACCACCGGGTACTACAACTCGGTCGCCCTTTCCTTCGGCCTTCAAGCCGGTGTGCAGTGGGTCGGTTACGCCATGTACTTCATGAACGACAAGGCGCTCAGCTACCTGAACAGGAGCGGCGGCTGGGAGGTCGGAACCGGTCCTACCATTACGGTCTGGGACGAGGGCATGGCCGGGTCCCTGACGACCACGTCGGGCAAGAGCGACATCTACGTGTTCTTCTTCTCGCAGAAGGGCCTGATGGCCGGGATCGATCTGCAGGGCACGAAGATCACGAAGTTCACGCCGGAAGAGTGAACTTGGTTTCCACGAAGAGAGCAGGGGGCCCGGGGTGAACCGCATCGATCTGGAGGGGCGCCGGGCCGTCATCACCGGCGGCGCCCAGGGCATCGGCCGCGCCGTCGCCGAACGTATGCTCGAGAGCGGCGCGGCGGTCGCGCTCTGGGACCTCGACGCCGATTTGCTCGCGGAAACCGCGCGCGAGCTCGGCAGTCAAGGCCGCGTGCACGCCGTCGCGGCCGACATCACGGCGCCGGAGGCGGTCGAGGCGGCGCTGGCGGATACAGTCTCGGGACTCGGCGCGATCGACATCCTGGTCAACAACGCCGGGATCGCCGGCCCGGCGGTCAAGGTCTGGGACTACCCGATCGAGGCCTGGCGGCAGGTGATCGATCTCGATCTGACCGCGGTCTTCCTCTGCTGCCGGGCCGTGGTGCCGGGCATGCGCGAGCGGGGCTACGGGAGGATCGTCAACATCGCCTCGATCGCCGGCAAGGAGGGCAACCCCAACGCCTCTGCCTACAGCGCGGCCAAGGCCGGCGTCATCGCCCTGACGAAGTCCCTCGGCAAGGAACTGGCCGACCAGGATATCGCGGTCAACTGCGTGACGCCGGCGGCGGCGAAGACGCGGATCTTCGAGCAGATCACCCAGGAGCACGTCGACTACATGCTGTCGAAGATCCCGCGCGGCCGCTTCGTCACCGTCGAGGAGGTGGCGGCGCTCGTGGCCTGGCTCGCCTCCGAGGACTGCTCCTTCACCACCGGCGGCGTGTTCGATATCTCCGGCGGCCGCGCCACTTACTGAGCCGGCCATGGGCCCGGGACGCTTGCAGGGAAGAAGCGCCATCGTCACCGGCGCCGCGTCCGGCATCGGCCGGGCGATCGCTCGGCGCTTCGCCGAGGAGGGCGCCCTCGTGGTCATCGCCGACGTGACCGAGGCCCCGCGCGAGGGCGGGCCGCCGACCCGCCGCCTGATCGACGAGGCGGGCGGCGCCTGCGTGTTCCACCGCGCGGATGTCTCGAAGTGGGAGGACGTCGACCGCCTGGTCTCGGAGACCGTCCGTCGCTTCGGCCGGCTCGACGTGATGGTCAACAACGCGGCGATCTCGACCGGCGGCCGCTTGACCGAGACCTCCGAGGCCGACTGGGACCGCGTGTTGGCGGTCAACCTCAAGGGCGTCTTCAACGGCTGCAAGCGGGCGGCACAGCAGATGCTCGATCAGCCGCCCCACCGGAGCGATCTCGGCGACCGGGTGCGGGGGCGCCTCGTCAACGTCTCCTCGCAGCACGGCATGATCTGCTGTCCCGGCGATATTGCCTACGGGGTCAGCAAGGCGGGCGTCGCCTACATGACCCGCCAGATCGCGGCGGACTATGCCGAGGCGGGCATCGTCTGCAACGCCGTGGCGCCAGGAAAGATCCTGACCGGCAAGGGCGGAGCGGCCGTCGAGCCGGAGACCCTCGAATACGCCAGGGCGCGGACGCCCTGGCCGCGGCTCGGGCGGCCGGAAGACGTGGCCGGGGCAGCGCTCTTCCTGGCCAGCGAGGAAGCCAGCTACGTCACCGGCGAGAACCTGCTGGTCGACGGCGGCTGGATGGCGGGGTAGGGCGCCCTCCTCAGTCGATCAGGTCGCCCAGGCCGCCCAGGATCGATCCCTCGCCCTGTCGGTTGCCGCCGTTCTGCGGCGCCGCGGCCAGCATGCGGCCGGCCAGGCGGGAAAACGGCAGGCTCTGCAGCCAGACCCGACCCGGACCCGTGAGGCGTGCGAAGAAGGCGCCCTCGCCGCCGAACAGCATGGTCTTGATGCCGCCGGCCTGGACGATGTCGTAGTCGACGCTGTCGGTCAGCGCCGCGAGGCAGCCGGTATCGACGTGGAGCACCTCGCCGGGCGCCAGGTCCCTCGCGACCAGGACGCCGCCCATGTGCACGAAGACCCAGCCGTCGCCTTCCAGCTTCTGCATGATGAAGCCCTCGCCGCCGAACAGGCCTGTCAGGATCTTCCGCTGGAAGTGAATGCCGATGGAGACGCCCTTGGCGGCTGCCAGGAAGCTGTCCTTCTGGCAGATCAGCCGGCCGCCGAAATCGCTCAGCTTGAGCGCCAGGATGCGGCCAGGGAAGGGCGCGGCGAAGGCGACGCGGGCCTTGCCGAGGCCCTCGTGGGTGAAGACCGTGGTGAACAGGCTCTCCCCGGTGATGACTCTCTTGCCGGCGCCGACCAGCTTGTCGAAGAAGCCGCCCTCCTGGGCCGAGCCGTCGCCGAAGATCGTCGTCATGCCGATGTCGGCATCCTTGAACATCATGGCGCCGGCCTCGGCGACGGCGCTCTCGCCCGGGTCGAGCTCGATCTCGACGAACTGAATGTCCTCGCCGTGGATCTGGTAGTCGACGTCGTCGCTGCGGCTCTGGTGGGCGCGGCCGACCGAGGGAATGTAGCTGGCTTGTGACATGGGGCACCCGGCAGGTGGTTGCGGAAGCAAGATATAACGGGTATGGCAAAAGGGTTTAAGTATTCAGTAAAAAACACTGATTTTTATAAGGTTTTAACATCCTGACGTCATAATGAATCATTAACACCCTTCCGTTTTGAGACGTGGTTCTTTCCATGACCCGGGTTCGGCTCAACAGTAAGTCATTGATCGTCGTGGCGCTGCTGGCGCTGCCGGCGACGGCGGCCTATTTCATCAGCGCCGAGCAAATCGACCTCGTTGTCGAGGACAAGAGCGGCCGTGTGGGACGCAGCGGGACCTACGTCAACGTCGGAACGAGCCGTCACGACCGGCGGGACAGGTTCCTGATCTATACCCGGGACGAGGTCTTCGAGGTCAGCACTTCCTACGTCTTCATGAAGTTCGAGAGCGCGGAACGTTTTCACTCGCTCAAGGCCGGCAACAGCTACCGGGTCGTGGTCGCCGGTTGGCGGATCCCCATGCTCGGTCAGTACCGCAACATCATCGAAGTCTTGCCGAACTGAGGCCTTGCCGCCTCAGGGTCCGGTGAAGCTGACCGTGTGGAAGCGCCCGGAGCGCTCGTAGCCGATCTTGCGATAGAGATGGTTGGTGAGCGGGTTGTCCTCGTCGGCGAAGATCAGGCAGCAGGTAGAGCCGCGCTCGAGCAGGGTCCGGCTCAAGCGGGTCACGCAGGCCGTGGCGTAGCCCTGGTTGCGCACGTCGGGCGGCGTGTAGACGAAGTTGATCCGTGGAAAGGTCGGCGTCGCCCCGCCGGGATTGACGCCCGCGACGGAAACGGCTCGGCCATCGAGGCTCCAGAGATGAATCTCGCCTTCGGTCAGGCGCTGCCCCAGGTAGGCGCGGGCCTCCTCAAGTTCATCATGAGGCAAACCGGTCTCTTCGAAGAAGCCGTCCTGCCAGTCCAGCAGGAGCGCCAGGTCGTCTTGCGAAGCCTCGACGAGGGATCCACGGATCCTGGTGTCCGGAATGAGTCTGGTCAGGCTATAGAGGTTGAGCTGGAACTCCGGTTCCGGCGCGATATCGATATGTTCGCGGAGTGCCGCGACCAGCCCCTCGAGCAGGCCGGCCGGGCCGCTCACGCCCGGCAGGACAACTGCGCTTTCGGCCAGCCACCCGGCGAGGCAGGGAAGCGCAGCGGGGTCTCCGTGAGAGAGAACGAGCTTGAAAGGCGGCGTTTGTACGGCGGCGAGGCATATCTCACCGGCGCGCTCGACGGCCAGCATCTGCGCCGACGACCGCCGCTCCCTGTCCAGGGCGTGGAGCGCGCCGAGAAGGACCGTGTTCTCGGCTTCCCGCCCCGCGAAGTGCATCCGGGTCTCGCGCAAGAAGTCTGCCGGCGAAGGGTAGCCTCGGCAGCGATAGAGCGCAGGTGTCTTGGCACCGCCCATCGGGACACTCACTCTTCCAGCGCGATCCGTCGGCCGGTCTCGTGGGAGCGGTAGATCGCCTCGACGATCTCCATGTTGGTCAAATAGGCCCGACCGTCGTTGACCAGGGGCCGGCCGTGGAGCAGGTGGTCCACGACATGTCGCTGCAGGGCGAAGACGCAGTCGCCTGCGAAGCCTTGGGCGGGCAGGTCATAAGGCTCCGCGACTTCGGCGCCGCCGTGGTCCTTCCACCAGAGGCGGGCGTGGCCGTCGAGGCGCAGCACGCCGGCCGAGCCTTCCAGGTGCATCTCGCCCATGGTGAGCCGCGTGTTCTCGGCGACGTGATCGTTCAGCCGGTTGCCGTCGAAAACTCCTAGGGCGCCGGACTCGAACTCGAAGACTACGGTGCCCGCGTCCTCGCCGGCGATCACGGGGTTGACCCGGCGCAGCCGGGCGGTGACCGCGGTGACCGCGCCCATTAGGCTGCGAAAAGTATCGACGAAGTGGATGCCGGTCTCGTGGATCAGGAAGCGGGGCATGGTCTGGAAGTAGGGCTGCCGGTCGAGATAGGCCCGGGGACCCTGGCCGTCGCCGGGGCGCAGTCGGAAGTCGATACCGTGGAGCTGGCCGAGCCGGCTTTCGCCGATCAGAGCGCGGGCATGGGCGAACCAGGGCTGGAAGCGAAAGTTCTCGTGAACCACCAGGAGGATGCCCGCCTGTTCCGCCGTCTCGACCACCGCGACCGCTTCCTCGAGGGTCGGCGCCAGGGGTTTCTGGCAGATCACCGCGATGCCGCGCCGGGCCGCTTCCCGCACGAGGGCTAGGTGAGTCTCCGGCGGCGTCACGATATCCAGGAGATCCGGCTCGGCGGCCTCCAGCATGGCGCCGACCTCCTCGAAGACCGCCGGCACGGCGAAGCTCGCCGCGCGCTCCTGGGCGCTCCCGGCGTCGCGGCTGGCCAAGGCGACCAGCTCCGCTCCGGGAAGCCGCCGCCAGGCGTCGTAGTGGAATTGGCTGAAGTACCCGCTGCCGGCGACGGCAATCCGCAGGGGCGCGGTCATGCCGCCGCCGCCGGATTTTCCAGGCAGGCCAGGACGGCATCGGTGATCGCCGCGGTGCCGTGGCTGCCGCCGAGCTCGAAGGGCCGGAGCTCGCCGGCGGCGTAGGCCCGGTCGACGGCGTCACGCAGGCGACGTCCGGCCGCGTTGCAGGCGGGGAGCGACCGGCGCTCGCCGAGCCACTCGAGCATCATGGCGGCCGAGAGGATCATGGCCGTGGGGTTTGCCTTGCCGCTGCCGGCGATATCCGGCGCGCTGCCGTGGCAGGGCTGGAAGACGGCCTGCCGGTCGCCGATGTCGGCCGAGGGCGCCATGCCCATGCCGCTCATCAGGCCCGCGCCGAGGTCGGACAGGATGTCGCCGAACATATTCTCGGTGACCAGCACGTCATAGGCCCAGGGCTGGCGCACCATGTCGAGCGCCATGGCGTCGACGTAGCGGTGGTCGGCCGTGACGTCGGGGAAGCGTGCCGCGCGCTCGTCGAAGATCTCGCGGAAGAAGGCGAAGGCCTGGAGCACGTTGGCCTTGTCGACGCAGGTGACGCGCCCCGGGTGTCCCGCCGCCTTGCGTTGGCGCGCCAGCGCGAAGGCGAAGTCGAACAGGCGTTCGCAGGCGGGTCGGGTGATTTCTAGCGTATTGCGGGCGACCCGGTCGTCTTCCACCGTGCCGCTGGCGCGGCCGGCGAAGAGCCCCTCGGTCGACTCGCGGATCAGCACGAAGTCGGTCTCGGCGGCGCGGGGGTGGGCGAGGGGACTGGGCAGACCGGGAAAGATCCGCACGGGACGGATCCCGGCATAGAGCTGGAACTTTTCGCGCAGGTCGAGCTGCGGCGCGATCTCCCGCCCGTCGGGATAGCGGATTTCCGGCAGCCCCATGGCGCCCAGCAGGATGGCGTCGGCGCCGGCGGCCCGTTCCAGGGTGCGCGTGGGCAGAGCTTCCCCGCTGCGCCGATAGCACTCGGCGCCGGCCTCGAGAGTCTCGAACTCCAGCGCGAAGCCGGTCTCCTCGGCGGTCAGCCGCTCCAGCAGTCCGAGACAGGCGGTCATCACCTCGGGTCCGATGCCGTCGCCCGGCAGCACGGCGATGGCGAAGGTATGTACAGAAGACAAAGCTTCCTCCTCTCTCTCGCGCTGCGCGCGCGAACTCGCGTCGAAGGCGATCCTGTTCAGAGCGTGACGCCGCCGTCCGCGGTAAAGACCGCGCCTGTGGTGTAGCTCGATTCCTCGCCCGCGAGGTGGACGGCCAGGCTGGCGATCTCTTCGGGCTTGCCGAGGCGCCCGATGGGCTGTCGTTCGATGAAGGCCTTGCGCGCCGCCACGGGATCGTCGAAGGCGGCGATCCGGCCCTCCAGTGAGGGCGATTCCACCGTGCCCGGACAGATCGCGTTGCAGCGGATACCTTGCCGGATGAAATCGGCTGCGACCGACTTGGTCAGGCCGATCACGGCGGCCTTGCTTGCGCCATAGACGAAGCGGTTGGGCAGGCCGCGGATGGAGGAGGCGACCGAGGCCATGTTGACGATCGAACCGCCGCCGGCCTCGAGCATGGCCGGCAGGAAGGCGCGGATCGTGCGGTACATGGACTTGACGTTGAGGTCGAAGGAGAAGTCCCAGTCTTCTTCCGCGCAGTCGAGGATCGAGCCGTGATGGACGAAGCCGGCGATGTTGAGCAGGGCGTCGACCGCGCCGACCTCCTCGGCGAGCTTGGCGACGGCGGCCTGGTCTGTGACGTCGAGGCGTTTCGTCTCGATTCCCGTGGTGCCGGCTAGTCTCTCCAGCGCGGCCGCGTCGACGTCGGTCGCCAGGACCCCGGCGCCTTCGTCCGCGAGGGCCAGGGCCGTCGCCCTGCCGATGCCCTGGGCTGCGGCGGTTACCAGGGCTTTTTTTCCCTTCATCCTGACACCCAAGTCGCAAACCTCCCCTGTTGCTTCTAGCTGATCGCCTGGACGAGCGATGCCACAAATACCGCTCCCAGCCCGACCAGGACGATGGGATGCAAGGCAACCGTGCGCGCATCGGGACGGGCCCGTGTCGCCGGCGCGGCAAAGGTCATCAAGAGCAGGCCGAGCCACGAGACGGCGGCGACGTAGAAACTCCAATCCAGATAGCGGTTACGGGCCTCGCGCTTTTTCTCCCAACGGGCAAAGTTCTTCGGCCACAACATCAAACGTTCCAGGGAAACATGGCCGTCGGGGCGTGTTGTCGGGGGGAGAGTGGTGATTCCACCTTTCTCGCTCGTGATCCCTAGTTCGTCTTCCGATAACACGAGGTCGGTGGTCTTGGGAAAGAGATGGAGGAAGTATGAGAAAAAAGTCAGGACGATGCAGCAGGCCAGGAAGCTCTTGTTCGGGGAGAGATCGAAGCGGGGCCATCTCGACTGGATGACGGCGAGGCCATGAGCGAAGGAGGCGGCCAGCAGGCCGGCCAGAAAGATCAAGAGGAGCAGAAGAAAGAACCCGCGAAGCGGCTGAGAGATAGCCCTGTGGGCGGCGAACACGAAGAAGAGCCCGCCGGTATAGAGCAGGAACCCGAAGAGCGGCCAGAAAAGGCGATCGAATCTGTCGCGCATGAGTTGTCCTGCCGCCCGCCGGAGTTACGACTTACCGCTCAGAAGCCGACCGGATCATAGCGCGGCTAGCGTTAATGACTTTCCCGCGGAATCGGCGCGCCGCTGCCGCCGACCAGGAAGTCGAGATCGCAGCCCTGGTCGGCCTGGTTGACGTGGTCGTGGTAGAGCCGTGCCCAGCCTCTGCCCGTCGGCTCCTCGGGGGGCACCCAGGCCGCGCGCCGCCGGGCTATTTCCTCTTCGCTGACGTCGAGATGCAGCTTCCGGCCCTCGACGTCGAGCTCGATCATATCGCCGTCCTGGACCAGGGCGAGCGGGCCGCCGACCGCCGCCTCCGGCGCGGTGTGCAGCACCACCGTGCCGTAGGCCGTGCCGCTCATCCGCGCGTCGGAGATCCGCACCATGTCGGTGATGCCCCGCTTCAGGATCTTGGCCGGCAGGGCCATGTTGCCGACCTCCGCCATGCCGGGATAGCCCCGTGCGCCGCAGTTCTTGAGCACCATGACGCAGGTCTCGTCGATGTCGAGCGCGGGGTCGTCGACCCGCGCCTTGTAGTGGTCGATGTCCTCGAAGACCACGGCGCGGCCCCGGTGCTTCATCAGTTCGGGCGTGGCCGCCGAGGGCTTGAGGATCGCACCGCTGGGCGCCAGATTGCCCTGCAGGACGGCGATCCCGCCCTGGTCCTTGAAAGGCTCGCCAAACGCGTGGATCACCTTGCGGTCGTAGCAGACCGCTTCCTTGCAGTTGTCCCAGATGGTCCCGCCGTTCACGGTGACGGCGTCCTTGTGCAGCAGACCGGCCTCGCCCAGTTCGCGCAGCACGGCCGGCAGCCCGCCGGCGTAGTAGAAGTCCTCCATCAGGTACTCGCCCGAAGGCATGAGGTTGACCAGGCAGGGCACTTCGCGGCCCAGGCGGTCCCAGTCGTCCAGAGCGAGATCCACGCCGAGCCGGCCGGCCAGCGCAAGGAGGTGCACCACGGCGTTGGTCGAGCCGCCGATCGCGCCGTTGGTCCGGATCGCGTTCTCGAACGCCTCACGGGTCAGCACCTTGGACATGGTCATGTTCTCGCGAACCATCTCGACGATGCGCCGCCCCGCCATGTGGGCCAGCGCGTTGCGCCGCGAGTCGGCGGCCGGGATGGCGGCGTTGCTCGGCAGGCCCATGCCGAGGGACTCGACCATGGAAGCCATGGTCGAGGCGGTGCCCATGGTCATGCAGTGGCCGACCGATCGGGACATGCAGGCCTCGGCGTCCATGAAGTCGGCCAGGGTCATCTCGCCCGCCTTGACCATGGCGTCGAACTTCCAGACGTGGGTGCCCGAACCGATCTGCTCGCCGCGGAAGCGGCCGTTCAGCATCGGCCCGCCGGAGAGCGCCAGGGTCGGCAGGTCGCAACTGGCGGCGCCCATGAGCAGCGCCGGCGTGGTCTTGTCGCAGCCGACCAGGAGGATCACTCCGTCGAGGGGATTGGCCCGGATGGTCTCCTCGACGTCCATGGAGACGAGGTTGCGGAACATCATGGTGGTCGGCCGCATGAGGGTCTCGCCCAGCGACATGACCGGGAACTCCAGCGGGAAGCCGCCCATCTCGTAGACCCCGCGCTTGACCCGCTCGGCCAGCTCCCGGAAGTGGGCGTTGCAGGGCGTCAGCTCCGACCAGGTGTTGCAGATTCCAATCACCGGCCGCCCGTCGAAGAGGTGGTGGGGCAGCCCCTGGTTCTTCATCCAGCTGCGATGGTGGAAGCCGTCCTTGTCCGCCTTGCCGAACCATTCGGCACTGCGGTTCTTGGTCTTGCTGTCGTCGGGCATCGTCTTGGCTTTCCTCCCTGTTTTATCGCCGATCTTAGAGCGAGCGCGGGCGTCAAGACAGAAAATCCGCACAGGCGAGATTCTCGTGGATCTTGTCGCAGAGACGGTCGGGCGCTACGCGGCGGGCTTGCCGCCTTCGTTGGGGTTTGAGCTTCGGATGCGTTTCACTTCCTGCCCGCTCGGACGGGTCAGGTAGTCGATCACGAGGTCGCTGTCCAAGACCTTGCCTATGGCGACTTCGAGCGCTTCGTTGAAGACCTCGTCCACGAGAAAGGTCTGCGGTCTCCGGCCCTTGAAGACGGCGAGCTTCGCGTCGCCGGTGGAGACCGCCACCACGACTTCGACGAAGGGGTTGAACGTGCCCCCGCCCATGTAGGCGGCCTCCACGCTCACCTTCAGGGACTTCTCGGCGGGGTCCCCGACGCGGTAGTTCTTGGCTTCCAGGCCTAGGCGCAGGAGGGCTACGGCGGAGTCGGTCCAGTCATGCAGGTCCATCAGCCATCTCTGTTCCCCCCAGGCATCGATCAGGACTTCGTGACCGACGACCTGAACGTTACTGATGGTGACCTTCACCGGCTGGGTTGTCGCCGGCAGTCGGCTATCTTTCGACCAGACTGCGGTCTCGCTCGGGGTGTAGTAGTGCGTGCAGGCCGTGGCCGCGAGGATGAGGCCCACCGCGGCGAGCCGGCGTCCGCCCCGAAACGCGGCGCGACACGCCGAGGCGAAAGGGCGGAGATCCATGCTTCTGCCTTTGCCTTTCACAGGTAATCCTCGATGTAGGCCTGGACGATCTCGTCCAGGCTGTCTTCTTTCGGCAAACCGAGCGCGGTGGCGCGTTCGTAGCTGGCGTCGAGCGGCCAGGTTGCGACGATCGCCTCTATGAAGGGGTCGGGCTCGACGGTGATCTTGCCCAGCGGCCGGTCGCCGGCGACCCGCTGGAGCGCCTCGATCATCTCGGCCACGGTCACAGTATGGCTCGGCAGCTCGACCGCCCGGTCGTCGCCGAGCGCGGCGCCGTCCGCCTCGTGCAGCGCGATCAGGCCCTCGACGATTGAGCGGTAGCCGAGCACCGGCATGACGGTTTCCGGCTTGACCGGCAGGGCGCAGTCGACGCCGTTCAAGGGCTCGCGGAACAGGCCGCTGACGAAGCTGGAGGCGGCGGCGTTGGGCTTGCCGGGCCGGACGATCACGGTCGGCAGGCGTGCCGAGCGGCCGTCTAAGAAGCCCTTGCGGGTATAGTCGTTGACCAGCAGCTCGCAGATCGCCTTGGTCGCGCCGTAGGTCGTCTGCGGCGTCTGCTTGACCGTGTCGCCAACGGCCTTTGGCATGGCCGAGCCGCCGAAGACGGCGATCGAGGAGGCGAAGACCAGGCGCGGCAGGCCGGCGCGCGCCCGGCAGGCCTCCATGACGTTGAGGCCGCCGTCGAGGTTGACCCGGAGCGCCAGATCGAAGTCCTTCTCGCCGCCGCCCGAGACGACGGAGGCGAGGTGGAAGACCGAGACCTCGTCGCGGTCGACCAGGGCCTTGACCTCGTCCCGGTTCGAGATTTCGCCCAGGGCAACGGCGACCCTTGAATCGTCGAGCCCCGCAGGCAGGGCCTCGGGGGCCTGCATGTCGAACAGCAGGAGAGAATCGATCGCCGCGCTTCTTCCCGAGGGTGTGGTGAGTTCGCCTCTTTCCAGCAGTTTCTGGGCCAGGCGCAGGCCGATGAATCCGCAGCCGCCGGTGATGACCACTTTCATGATGGAGCTCCCAGGAGGCCGCGCGCGGCCAGGTTAGCCATGAAGGCGGCGATGCCCATCTCCCACGGCGGGATCTCGCCGCTCAGCCCGACGGTGTTGACCAGGGCGCCGAGCTTGGGACTGGAGATGGTGACGACGTCGCCCTGCTTGTGGGTGAAGCCCTCGCCGGGCGCGTCGCGGTCCTGCACCGGCACGAACATGGTGCCGGTGAAGAGCGCCAGGCCGTCGGGATACTGGTGCTCCGGGCCGATCGCCTGTCTGGCCAGATCGAGCAGGTCGCGGCTGATCTCGGCGATCGAGTTGACGCCCTCGAGGGCGAAGCCGTCGGCGCCCGCGACCCGCAGGTGGACCTCGGCGCGCCGGGCGTCGTCCAGGGTGAAGGTCTCGTCGAACAGCCGGATGAAGGGGCCGAGGGCGCAGGAGCCGTTGTTGTCCTTCGAGCGCCCGAGCAGGAGGGCGCTGCGCCCCTCGAAGTCGCGCAGGTTGACGTCGTTGCCCAGGGTCGCGCCCACGGTCTCGCCGCGGGCGTTGATCACCGTGACCAGCTCCGGCTCCGGGTTGTTCCAGGACGAGCGGGGATGCAGGCCGATCCGGGCGCCGGTGCCTACGGCGGAGAGCGGCTGGGCCTTGGTGAAGATCTCGGCGTCGGGCCCGATGCCGACCTCGAGGTACTGAGACCAGAGGCCGCGCTCGATCAGCGCCGCCTTGAGGCGATCGGCCGCTTCCGAGCCTGGTTTAACCTCGGACAGGTCCGTGCCGATCTCGGCAACGATTCGCGCACGGGCCGCCTCGGCACCGGCCGGGTCGCCCTTGATCTGCTCCTCGATGACCCGCTCCAGGAGCGAGCGCACGAAGGTGACGCCGCAGGCCTTGAGAGCCTGGAGGTCGGTCGGCGCCAGGAGCGAAGGTCGGGCCCGGTCGTGCCGGGCGAAGTGGCTGTTCGCGACGATTTCATCGATCCCGTCCACCAGCACCTCGCCCCCGCTCGCCGCGCCGCGGGCGGCGGCCGCCGGATCCTCGGCGTTGATCAGGTGGGTAACGGTGGGGAAAGCCCCCGTGACGTCGACAAGCGATTGGCCCTCAAGGACGACGACGCTGGGTCCGCCCGGATCGCCCGGCCGCCAGACGCGACCGAGCAAGGTGCCCGCCGCACCGTCTTCCGGCAGACACGTCTTGGCATCCAGTTCCGCGCCCATGGCCCCGCCCCCTGATCGCTCGTGCCCTCACTATGCCGCTGCGGCTTGGTTCCGCAAAGTTGCAATGCTATCCATGGAGAGAGCGATCGGGATCCATAAGCCAGAACAGCCACACCGGGGGAGGAGCATGAAGCCCGAGATCGTCATGGTCGGGCCGATGATGCCCCATGTCGTGGCCGCGTTGGATCAGGATTTTCAGATCCACCGCCTGTGGGAAGCGCCCGATGCCGGCGCACTCCTGGGAAAGGCGGCGGCGGCGCGCGGCATCGCGACGACCGGGGACCTGGGCGCCGACGCCGCCCTCATGGACGCGCTGCCCAAGCTCGAGATCGTCGCCTGCTACGGGGTCGGCGTCGACGCCATCGATCTGACGCACGCCGCCAAGCGGGGCGTGACCGTGACCAACACACCCGACGTGCTGACCGACGACGTCGCCAACCTCGCGGTCGGCCTGATGCTCGACGTCACCCGCGGCATCAGCGCGGCCGACCGCTTCGTCCGGCGGGGAGACTGGCTCAAGGGGCCCATGCCGCTTTCCCGGAGCCTGGTCGGCTGGCGGGTCGGGATCCTCGGGCTCGGGCGCATCGGGCTCGCCATCGCAAGGCGGGCCGAAGCCCTGGGCTGCACGATCTGCTACCACGGGCGCCGGCGCAGGGAAGACCTGAGCTATCCCTACTACGAGGACCTCGCCGCCATGGCCCGGGACTGCCGCCTGCTGGTGGTCTCCTGTCCCGGCGGCCAAGGCACCCGCCATCTCGTCAACGCCGAGGTGCTGGCGGCCCTGGGTCCCGAGGGCGTGCTGATCAACATCGCCCGGGGCTCGGTGGTCGACGAGCCGGCGCTGGTGAGCGCGCTGGAGGCGGGGACACTCGGCGGCGCCGGGCTCGACGTCTTCGAAGCGGAACCGCGCGTGCCCGAGGCGCTCTTCGCCATGGAGAACGTCGTGCTGCAGCCGCACCTGGGCAGCGCCACGGTCGAGACCCGCCACGCCATGGGCGACCTCGTGGTCGAGAACCTGCGCGCGCATTTCAACGGCAAGCCGGCGCCGACGCCGGTTAAGTAACACCTTAACAAGGGGGAAAAACTCCATGAAGTTGCTTCGTTATGGTCCGGCGGGCCAGGAGAAACCGGGCCTGTTGGACGCCCAGGGCGCCATCCGCGACCTCTCGGGCGAGGTCGCCGACGTCGCGGGCGAAGCCCTGCTTCCTGCCTCGCTCGAGCGGCTTAAGGCGATCGATCCCGCCTCTCTGCCCAAGGTCGAGGGCAATCCGCGGATCGGGCCCTGCGTCGGCGCCGTCGGCAAGTTCCCGGCCATCGGCCTCAACTACGCCGACCACGCCGAGGAATCCGGTCAGCCCGTCCCCGAGGAGCCGGTGATCTTCATGAAGGCGCCGTCGTGCATCTGCGGGCCCAACGACGACACGGTCATGCCGCGGCACTCGACCAAGCTGGACTGGGAGGTCGAGCTCGCCATGGTGATCGGCAAGCCGGGCGTCTACATCGAGGAGTCTGAGGCCGCCGGGCACATCGCCGGCTTCTGCGTGGTCAACGACGTCTCGGAGCGCAATTTCCAGCTCGAGAGCACGGGACAGTGGGTCAAGGGCAAGAGCGCCGACAGCTTTGGGCCGGTCGGCCCCTGGCTGGTCACCCCGGACGAGGCGGGCGACCCTCACAATCTGGGTATCTGGCTCGAGGTCAACGGCGAGCGCCAGCAGAACGGCAACACCGAGACCATGATCTTCAACGTCTACCACCTGGTCAGCTACGTCAGCCGCTTCATGAGCCTGCAGAGCGGCGACATCATCACCACCGGCACGCCGCCCGGCGTCGGCCTGGGCCAGAAGCCGCCGCGCTTCCTTAAGGTCGGCGAGACCGTGCGCCTCGGCATCGACGGCCTGGGCGAGCAACAGCAGCGCATCGTGGCGGCGCCATGACCAAGTACAGCATCTCGGCCATCCCCGGCGACGGGATCGGCAAGGAGGTCGTGCCTCAGGGCATCGCGGTCTTGGAGGCCGTCGGGGCGAAGCACGGCATCGCCTTCGACTGGCGGCACTTCGACTGGAGCTGCGAGACCTACCAGGCGACCGGCCGGATGATGCCCGAGGACGGCCTCAAGCAGATCGAGAATGACGACGCGATCTTCCTGGGCGCGGTCGGCTTCCCCGGCGTGCCGGACCACGTCTCGCTCTGGGGCCTCTTGATCCCGATCCGCCGCAGCTTCCGGCAGTACGTCAACCTGCGGCCCGTGCGCCTCTTCGAGGGCGTGCGTTGCCCGCTCGCCGGCCGCAAGCCCGGCGACATCGACTTCATGATCGTGCGCGAGAACAACGAGGGGGAGTACTCCGAGATCGGCGGCCGGCTCTACGCCGGGACCGAGGAAGAGCTGGCGGTTCAGCAGAACATCTTCACCCGCAAGGGCGTCGACCGGATCCTGCGCTACGCCTTCGAGCTGGCCCAGGGGCGGCCGGCCCGGCACGTGACCTCGGCGACCAAGTCCAACGGCATCATCCACTCCATGCCCTACTGGGATGAGCGCTTCGCCGCCATGGCCGAGAGCTACCCGGGCGTGAAGACCGACCAGTTCCACATCGACATCCTCTCCGCCCACTTCGTGCTGCATCCGGACTGGTTCGACGTGGTGGTCGGCAGCAACCTCTTCGGCGACATCCTCTCGGACCTGGGACCGGCGGTGACCGGCACCATCGGCATCGCGCCCTCGGCCAACCTCAACCCGGAGCGCGCGCATCCCTCGATGTTCGAGCCGGTCCACGGCTCCGCGCCCGACATCGCTGGCAAGGGGATCGCCAACCCGATCGGCCAGATCTGGTCCGGCGCCATGATGTTGGACCACCTGGGCCACCCCGAGGCCGCGGCCGAGATCGTCGGCGCGATCGAGAAGGTCTTGGCCGCCGGCGCGCCGTGCACCCCGGACCTGGGCGGCGAGGCGAATACCGAAGAGCTGGGGCAGGCGGTGATCGCGGCGCTTTGAGTTCACTTAGTTGGAGCAAGCCATGATCAAGACCATTCTCGTTCCGATCGACACCGGCGAGAAGCAGGCGGGGGCCGCCGCGCTCGGCCTTGCCGCGAGCATCGCCAAGGCTCAGGGCGCGAAACTCGTGCTGCTGAACGTGGTCGAGAAGGTGCCGGGCTACCTCGTCTCGCAGTTGCCCTCGGAGTTTCACGAGAAGGCGCTCGAGGACGCCGAGGCGGCGCTCGGCGAGCTGGCCGACCGGCACGGCCTCTCGACCGCGGAGGTGGTGGTGCGGGCGGGCCTGCCTTCGAGCGAGATCCTCGAGTGCGCCGGTGAGATCAAGGCCGACATGATCGTCGTCGCCTCCCACGATCCTGGGCTGGTCGACTACCTCCTTGGCTCGGTCGCCGCCCGCGTCGTCCGCCACGCGCACTGCTCGGTCCTGGTCGCGCGCAACCTGGAGGACTGAGGCACGGCACTCGGGAGGCCTGCGCGCTCTACATCCTAGTTTTAGAGCAGATTCACCGGGTTGATGGATCGCCCGTGGCGATTCCATCTACCCCGGATCTGCTCTAGGCGCCGAAGTGCCGCTCCAGCCGGTCGAAAGCCCGGTCGATCGTTTCGTCGTCGACGCAGAAGGCCATGCGGACGTGGCTCTCACCCGTCGGCCCGAAGGCGGCGCCCGGCGTCAGGGTGACCCTAGTCTGTTCCAGCATGCGCAGGCAGAATTCCATCGAATTCTCGTGATCCGCGAGGATCCGCGGGAAGACGTAGTAGGTCCCCTCGGGCTTCACGTAGTCGAAAACGTGGGGTATCCGGTCCAGCCGTTCGCAGATCAGCGACCGCCGGCGCCCTAGGATCTTCCCGAACTCGGCGACATGCGCCTGCTCCTCGGTAAGGGCGGCGAGGGCGGCCAGCTGGGAGACCCGCGGCGCACAGATGATGGTCGCGTCGTGCACCTTGAGCACCTGCTTTTTCAACGCCTCGGGCAGCACCATGTAGCCGATCCGCCAGCCGGTCATGGCGTGGGCCTTGGAGAAGGTGAAAAGGTAGGCGACGTGGTCGCCGAACTCGGGGACCGCCGCGAGGTTGAAGTAGTGCCCCGCGTTCTCGTAGCAGAAGTGGTGATAGGGATCGTCGAGCAGGACGAGCACGCCGCGCTCGCGCGCGATCTCGCCGACCCGCCGAAGCTCCGGCTCGCAGAAGATCGTACCGGTCGGGTTCGACGGCGTGACCAGGACGATCGCCTTGGTCCGCTCGCCGATCAGCCCAGGCAGGAGATCGAGGTCGAGCTGCCAGCCCCGCGCCTCGTCGAGGGGCCAGAAGACCGGCGCGCCGCCGCAAAGGCGGATCTGCTGGAAATGGGAGGCGAAGCCGGGGTCGGTTACGATGATCTCGTCGCCCGGGTCGATCAGCACGTGGAACAGGGCGTTGAGGCCCTGCATGTTGCCCGCCGTCACCATCACCTGACGGTCCGGATCGGGCGTGGCGCCGGTGGCGCGCCGGTGCGTCTCGGCGGCAGCCTGGCGCAGCGCCGGCAGACCGTCGGGCAGCGTGTATTTTCCGAGGTCCGGATCGCTGTCCAGGAGCCGTTGAATGGCGCGGCGGATCGCCTCGGGCGTCTGGAACGACGGCAGACCCCAGGTCAGCGAGGCTACGTCCTCCACCCTGGCCGCCCGCATGGCCATCTCCTTGATCGCGGAGACAGTCATCCCGGAAACGTTCTTGGAGACCAGGGGGTGACCTTCGATCATTGGGATAGCACTCCTGAGGCGTGACGTGCTGTATAGGAACCCGCCTTGCCAATGCGGCGCCCTGATCTCGCGCAAAGCGCGTGACTTCTCCCCGCACGCGGCGGTGGCCGATGGAAGCCCTCCAGAGAAACAGTGCGAAGCGGAGCTTGAATGATGACCGACCGGCTCGAAACCATGAAACAGAACGCGAAGGCCTTCTACGACCTGATGTTCAATCAGTGTCAGCCCGCGCGGGCCGTCGAGATCTACACCGGCGACGTCTACATCCAGCACAACACCCATGTTGCAGACGGCAAGCAGGCCTTTATCGACTACTTCGAACGCATGGCGCGGGACTATCCGGGCAAGAAGGTGCTTTTCAAGCGCGCCATTGCGGAGGGCGACTACGTGGTCCTGCACTGCCACCAGATTTGGCCCAACGAGGAGTACGCAGGCATCGACATCTTCCGCTTCGACGAAGAGGGCAAGATCGTCGAGCACTGGGACGCCTTGCAGGTGATCCCGGCCGTGTCCGCCAACAGCAACACGATGTTCTAGGGCCTGTGGACATTCACGGCGCGCTCCTGGCGGGAGCGCATTTGCGCCGGGGCCAGGAGCGGGAGGTGCCGTGGGGTTGGGCCCCACAAGTCCTTCCGTGACGCCGCCCCGGCGCAAATGCGCCCCGTCCCGAAGGGATCCGGCGCAATCGGCCCGCTGCCGCGTTGCTTGTCGTCGAATATGCTCGGCATGTCCTTCCTCCTCGCGCCTAACAGCGGGCCGATTTCACTCGGACCAGGAGCGTGCCCTGTATGTCCACAGGCCCTAGGTCAGCTGCTCGGGTTCTCCGACCGGCCGCCCCAGATCCGGGCCACCAGCTCGTCGGCCCGCGACAGGCGCCGCTGGAGGAACTCCTTGGTTCGCTCCTGGCCCGGCGAGTCGTCCCGGGCCCAGACGCGCAGCGTCGCCAGGAAGAGGCCGGTCAGGCCGACCTCCTCGAGCTGCCGGCGGACGCCCGTCGCATCCAGGTAGGCCGCGTCGCGCAGCCACTGGATGGTCCGCGAGAGGTTGAAGATCAGGGGCACCCAGTGGTGCGGGTGGGAAAGGTAGATCTTCTCCTTCAGCATCTCGACCGCCACGGTGTGCCTCGGCGAGAGGGCGTCGAACCAGCGGCAGAGCAGGAGGTAGAGCCGCTCCTTGGGCGGCAGTGCGGCGAAGCCTTCGGGCGGCGTGTCGAGCATGGCCTGCCAGCCGCGCTGGAAGAGAGCGTCGGCGACCGCGTCCTTGTCGCGGAAGTGGGCCAGGATCTCGGCCGGGGAGATGTTGAGCGCCGCGGCCACCTGGCTCAGGCGCAGGTCAGGCCAGTTGCCCCGTTCGGCCAGGTCCAGGGTGGTCTCCAGGATCGCGCTCCGCAGGTCGCGCTCGGCCCTGCGGGCCGTGGATCCGGTCTTGCCCGCCCCCGCTTTCTCCGCCATGGCACCCATTCCATCCCAGGTGGTCGAAAATTATAGAGCCGCGACCGCGCGGCAACAACGCGCGGCTAGATCTGCTCTAGCCGCCGGTCAAGCAGCGGTTCTCGAGCTGCTTCAGGGCCTCGCCGGCCGCGGCCTCGGTCTCACCGCCGCCTGCGCCGACCTCAAGGCTGGGTGCGAAGCCCTCGGCTTCCAGCAGCTCCAGGGCCTTCCGCGCGCCCCGGATCTGCTTTGCCCGCTCCAGGCTGTTGACGGACTCCCTCAGGGCAATGGCGATACCCTCGTGCCCGTCTGCGAAGGCCTTGGCGACTTCGCCCAGCGAGAGGCCGGTCAGCTGGGTCAGGCTGCGGATCACGTCAGCTCGCTTCTCGTTCTTGCCGGGCCGCAGCGTGAGGGTCAGGCTCTCGACCGGCTCGCTGCCGATCAGGCCGGCCGGCGCCTGCCGGGGCGCCGTCGCGGCAAGCTCTTCGACCAGGGAGTCGGCCCAGTCCTCCAGAGAGGGGTGCTCCACATCGCGGTCCGGATCGTCGTGCCAGTAGGCGATCAGGCTGCCTTCCTCGAGATCGTAGGCCAGGTAGTCCGAGTTGCCGTTCAAGCAGAGGGGGAACCAGGTGGGCCGATAGGGCTCCAGATAGTCGCTCTCCGGGTCCAGGAACAAGCGCCACTCCCTGAGGGCCTCGGCGATCGGGAGCAGGCGAAAGGTCTCGCCCTCGACCAGCCGCTGGTCGGGCGCCTGGCCGTCGTGCCAACGATAGAGGGTGGCCAGGTCCTCGGGAAGATCGAGGCCCACCGCCTCGGAGACCGCCTCGCCGAGGGCGCGGATCTCGGCCTCGGTTGCCGGCGCACGGAAGGCCGGCGCCGCCTCGGCTCGGTCGATCGCCGCCAGTCTTTCCTTGAGGGACATGAGCGGGTTCCTTGAGGTTTGTGGGGCCGTCGAGGCTAGTAGTTCGGCCTAAAGGATTTCCTAGCGCGGGCGCGCTCTGCGGCCGCGCGCTCCACCCGTGGCGGCGCAGAGCAAATTTTTGGCGGGAAAATGCAAGACTTCGGAAGGGCCTTGTCGATAGCGTGCAGCCAGCTTGGAGAAACGCCCGCATCGCTGCCGGGGGCCGCATCTTGGGAGTAGCGCCGCCATGAACCGTGAAGTGATCGTCTCCTGCGCCGTGACCGGCGCGGGCGACACCGTGGACAAGCACCCGGCAATCCCGGTGACCCCGAAGCAGATCGCCGACGCGGCGATCGAGGCGGCGCGGGCCGGGGCCGCGATCGCCCACATGCACGTGCGCGAGCCCGACGGCCAGCCGAGCCGGAAGCTGGAGTACTACGGCGAGGTGGTGGACCGGGTGCGCGACGCCGACGTCGACGTGGTGATCAACCTGACGGCGGGCATGGGCGGCGATTTCTTCCCGAGCGAGGAGAATCCGGCGGTCGGCGGCCCGGGCACGGACATGGTCGGGCCCCTGGAGCGGCTGGAGCATGTCGAGGCCCTGCTGCCCGAGATCTGCTCGCTCGACTGCGGCACGCTCAACTTCGGCGCCGGCTGCTACGTCAGCACGCCGGAGATGCTCCGCATCATGGCCAAGAAGATCCAGGAGCTGGGCGTCAAGCCGGAGTTGGAGTGCTTCGACACGGGCCACGTGCGCTTCGCGACCCAGCTGGTCAAGGAGGGGTTGGTCGACGACCCGCCGCTCTACCAGATCTGCCTCGGCATCCCCTGGGGCGCGCCGGCGACCACGGCGGCCATGAAGACCATGACCGAGGACCTGCCCGAGAACGCCGTCTGGGCCGGCTTCGCGATCTCGGCCATGGAGATGCCCATGGTCGCCCAGGCCATTCTGCTGGGCGGCCACGTCCGGGTCGGTCTGGAGGACAACCTCTATCTCGAGAAGGGAGTCTTCGCCAGCAACGGCCAGCTGGTCGAGCGCGCGATCCAGATCATCGAGTTGATGGGCGCGCGCGCCGTGACGCCGGCCGAGGCTCGTGAGAAACTGGGCCTGAGGGCGAGAAACTAGCCTTGTGAGTGCAAACACGTTTTTCTTGTCATTGCCGTGCGCGACACGGCAATCCAGGGCGGTTGGCAACCCTGGATGCCCGGATCAAGTCCGGGCATGACAAGATGTAGGGAGTGGCCTCGATCCCTTTTTGTGGAGTCCTGAGATGACGGGAGCAGAAGTCGTCACCAGAAGGCGTGGCGGGCGCTCGGCCCGGCGCGAGCTGCGCGCCGCGCCGATCCCCGAGGCGGAGCGGGCGGTGAAACCCGGCATGGAGGGCGGTCGCTACAAGCCCCTTACCGACGCCGAGGTCGAGAAGATCCACAGAGCCGCACTGGATCTGCTGGAGACGGTGGGACTGGCCGACGCCATCCCCTCCTGCGTCGAGATGGTGACGGCGGCCGGCGGCAAGCTGAGCGAGGAGGGGCGGCTGATCTTTCCCCGGACCCTGGTCGAGGACACCCTGGCAAACTGCGCCCGGCACTTCCCGATCCACGGACGGGACCCGAAGCACGACCTGGAGCCCTGGGGCAAGAAGGTCTACTTCGGCACCGCCGGGGCGGCGGTCCACATGGTCGACGCGATGACCGGCGAATACCGGGAGTCGACCTCGCTCGACCTCTACGACATCGCCCGTGTCGTCGACCGGATGGACAACATCCATTTCTTCCAGCGCTCCATCGTCTGCCGCGACCTGGAAGACCCGCGTGAGATGGATCTCAACACCTGCTACGCGGCGATCTCGGGCACCGCCAAGCATGTCGGCACCAGCTTCGTCCTGCCGGAGCATGCCGCGGAATCCCTGGAAATGCTGCACTACGTCGCCGGTGGCGAGAAGCAGTGGCGCGAGCGGCCCTTCGTGTCGCTGTCGTGCTGCCACGTGGTGCCGCCGATGAAGTTCGCGGAGGACGCCTGCCGGGCGCTCGAGGTCTGCGTGCGCGGCGGCATGCCGGTGCTGCTGCTGTCGGCCGGACAGGCCGGGGCCACCAGCCCGGCGGCGCTTGCCGGCTCGATCGTGCAGGAGGTCGCGGAAGTGCTCGCCGGCCTGGTCTATGTCAACCTGATCGTGCCCGGCCATCCGGCGATCATGGGAACCTGGCCCTTTGTCTCCGATCTGCGCACCGGCGCAATGAGCGGCGGCAGCGGTGAGCAGGCGCTGCTCAGCGCGGCCTGCGCCCAGATGGCGCACTTCTACGATCTGAGCGGCGGCGTGCCGGCCGGCATGACCGACTCGAAGGTGCCGGACGCCCAGGCCGGCCTGGAGAAGGGTTATACCCAGGCGCTGGCCGGCCTTGCCGGCGCCAACATGATCTATGAGTCTGCTGGCATGCATGCCTCGCTCCTGGGCTTCTGTCTGGAGAGCTTGGTGATTGATAACGACACGATCGGCGCGGTGCTGCGCGGCGTGCGCGGCATCGAGGTGACCGACGAGAGCCTCTCCGTCGAGACCATCCGCCAAGTCTGCATGGAAGGGCCGGGGCACTTCCTCGGGCACGAACAGACGCTCGGCCTGATGCAGGCGGAGTACGTCTATCCCGAGGTCGGCGACCGTTCGAGCCCGAAGGAATGGGTGGAGCAGGGATCGACCGATGTCCGCCAAAAGGCCCGCGCCCAGGTCAAGGCCATCCTGGCGGAGCATTATCCGGACTACATCACGCCGGATCAGGATGCGGCCATTCGCGAACGCTTTCCGGTCAGGATCGCGCGTGACAACATGCGGCTCGGCAACGACCGCTGGTAATCAGGAACGGGGATACGAAGACATGAAAAGCCATGCGCGCGTGGTGGTGATCGGCGGCGGTGCCATGGGGGCCGGCCTGCTCTATCACCTGACCAAGGAAGGCTGGTCCGACGTCGTGCTGATCGACAAGGGCGAGCTCACCTCGGGCTCGACCTGGCACGCGGCCGGCCTGATCCCGCACTTTATCGGCGGGCTCTCCATGGCCGCGATCCACGCCCACGGGGTGGAGCTCTACAAGACCCTCGAGGCGGAGACCGGGCAGGCGACGGGCTGGCACGGCTGCGGCGCGATCCGCCTGGCGACCAAGCCCGACGAGGTCGACTGGTTCCGCTACGTCCAGGGCCAGCTCGCCTACATCGGCGTGGAGATGCACATCATCGGCCCCAACGAGATCAAGAACCTGCATCCGCTGCTGAATGTCGAGGGCATCCTGGCGGGCGCCTACACGCCCCACGACGGCCACACCGACCCGGCCAGCGCGACCCACGCCATGGCCAAGGGCGCGCGCATGGGCGGCGCCGAGATCGTGCTGCGCAACCGGGTGCTCGACACCAAGCAGCGCGCAAGCGGCGAATGGGAGGTGATCACCGAGCAGGGCACGATCACCTGCGAGCACGTGGTCAACGCGGCCGGCTCCTTCGGCGACCAGGTCTCGGCCTGGATCGACTACCGGGTGCCGATCGTCAACATGAGCCACCAGTACCTGGTGACCGAGAACCTGGCCGAGGTGGAGGCGCTGGACAAGGAGCCGCCTGTGGTCCGCGACCCCATCGCCTCGGCCTACTACCGCCAGGAGCAGAAGGGCATCCTGATCGGGCCCTACGAAATGGAGAACGCCCAGGCCTGGGGCCTCGACGGGATCGACTGGGGCTTCGACATGGAGCTGCTGCCGCCCGACCTGGACCAGATCTCGACCAGCCTCGAGCACGCCATGCACCGGCTGCCCTGCTTCGAGACCGCCGGCATCAAGCGGATCGTCAACGGCCCGATCACCCACCTGCCGGACGGCAGCTTCCTGCTCGGCCCGGCGCCGGGCGTGAAGAACTACTGGATGTGCTGCGGCGCCTCGATCGGCATCACCCAAGGACCGGGCGCGGGCAAGTATCTCGCCCAGTGGATGGTGCATGGCCAGGCCGACATCAACATGTATGGCCTCGACCCCAGGCGCTACGGCGACTGGTCGCTCGGCGACTACGCCTTGCAGAAGTCGATCGACGAGTACCAGCAGATGTACCAGGTGCACTACCCGGGCGAGTTCCGCGAGGCGGGCCGTCCGGTCCGAACCACGCCGCTCTACGGCAAGCTCAAGAACCAGGGCGCGGTCTACGCCGAGGTCTTCGGCTGGGAGCGGCCGAAGTGGTTCGCGCCTGATGGGGCTGAAGAGGAGTACGGCTTCCGCCGGACCTCTACCTTCGATCACGTCGCCGAGGAATGCAGAGCGGTGCGCGAGAGGGTCGGGGTCTTCGACCTCTCGAGCTTCGCCAAGTTCGAGGTCGCGGGCCCCGACGCCGAGGCCCTCCTGAACCGGCTTCTGGCCAACCGCATGCCCAGGAAGGACGGCGGCATCGTCCTGGCCCATCACCTGACCGAGGCGGGCCGGATCGAGAGCGAGTTCACCGTGACCCGGGTGCACGAGGGCCGCTACTACCTGCTCTCGGCGGCGGTCGCCGAGCTGCGTGACCTCGACTTCCTGACCCAGGACCGGCGCGGCGGGGAGACGGCGACGGCGACCAACGTCACCGACGACTATGGGGTCCTGGTGCTGACCGGCCCCAAGTCGCGCGACGTTCTGGGCGCCCTGACCGACGCGGATCTGAGCAGCGGCGCGTTCCGCTGGCTGACCGCGCGGACCATCGCCGTGGCGGGCGTGGACCTCCACGCGCTCAGGGTCTCCTACGCGGGCGAGCTCGGCTGGGAGCTGCACACGCCCATGGCCCGGCTCGAACAGGTCTACGACGCCCTGATGGAAGTCGGCCAAGCCCACGGCATCGCCGACTTTGGCGCCTACGCGCTCAACTCCCTGCGCATGGAGAAAGGCTACAAGGGCTGGGGCTCGGAGCTGACCAACGAGATCACCCCGATCGAGGCGGGCCTGGATCGCTTCGTCGACTTGGACAAGGGTGACTTCGTCGGGCGAGAGGCCCTGGTTGCGCGGCGCGGCAACGGCATCGACCTCAAGCTGGTCTACCTCGACGTCGACGCCGCGGACGCCGACCCCCTGGGCAACGAGCCGGTCCACGCCAACGGCGCGACGGTGGGCGTGACCACCTCCGGCGGCTACGGGCACGCGGTCGGCAAGTCGCTCGCCTTCGCCTACGTGAAGCCGGCGCAGGCGGCGCCGGAGACAGCGCTCGAGGTCACGATCCAGGGTGAGCGGCGCGCCTGCCGGGTCCTGGCGAAACCGGCCTACGACCCGGGGAACGAACGCTTGAGAGCGTAGCGCCGTGGGCGGCGAGGGCGGCGAGGGCGGCGGGCTGCGGTTGCACCGCGACCGGGTCCAGCCCGAGTGGATCGACTACAACGGGCACCTTAACGAGGCCTATTACCTCCTGATCTTCAGCCGGGCGACCGACGCCTTTATGGACTTCATCGGCATGGACGCAGCCATGCGCGAGGAGACCAATACCTCGATCTATACCCTGGAGACCCACATCACCTACCTCCAGGAGGTCGGCGAGGGTGAGGGGGTCGAGGTCGAGACCAGGCTGCTCGATTTCGACCGCAAGCGCTTCCACCTGTTCCACATCATGGTGCACGGGGAGAGCGGAGACCGCCTCTCGACCGCCGAGTGCATGCTGCTCAACGTCGACATGAGCGTCCCGCGGGCCGCGCCCTTCGGCGAGGCCGTGCTTTCGCGGCTGCAGGAGGTGGCACGGGCGCAGAGCGCGCTGCCGCGCCCCGAGGAGGCCGGAAGATCGATCGCCATCCCGCGGCGGTCCTGAGGGCGCCGCCCGCGCAGTCACAGGTCTTAGGTCGCGGGAGCCTGGATCGCCGAGAGGGCGCCGTTACGGGGGAATTTGACGGCCCGGTAGTAGATCTGCTGCTGCCCGGTCACCTGGCCGAACCACATGGGCTCGTAGTCGTAGAAGATCTCAACGATGATGGCGTTCTGCGTCGGTCTTAGGCTGAAACCGGTGGGCAGGTTGGCCGCCTGTCCTTCGACGCCGATCTGACTGTCGTAGTCCACGCCCGAACCGGCGATATTGCGCTGCCAGCTGACCGCGACCGGCGGGGTGGCGTCGGGGTCGGGATTGGCGGTGACCGAGCTGATCACCACAGCGCCCTGCACGTCGAGCTGATAGGGCAGGGCGACCGTCGAGGAGGCGCCGAGGATCTGCTGCAGGTCCTGCTCGGTGACTTCCGGCGTGCGGGTTGTGAGATCGGCGGTGGTAGACGCGACCCGCCCGAGCTTGTTGTGCAACAGCACGTAGGTAGAGAGCTCGATGCCGCCCATCAGCAGGAAGAGAAGGAACGGCAGGACCATCACGAACTCCATGGCCGTGACGCCTTCATCGCCGCGTAGAAGCCTGCCAATTCTGTTGCCAGTGGTCATAGTTCGGGCCTCGCTCGCCGCCTGTCCAAACACTAAGTCGCTTGAGAGTCGAGGCAGAGGTCCGAGTTGCCGAAGGGCTCGTTGCGGACCGCGACCCGAGCGGTCAGTGGCACCTTGCCGTCGCCGCCGATCATGGGTGACAGGAGGTTGGTCATGAATTCGTGCTGATAGTCGACGACGTAGATCACCACATCGTTGCCACCGCCGGCGCCGGGGCTCTTGGCGATGTCCTCGTCCCAACTACCGTTGCAATTGATGTCGGTGTAGCCGTCGTCTATCCCCGGTTCGTAGACGCCGATCTCGCCCGCATCGCCGACGATCGGTTCGGCGGTGTCGATGTCGGCGAAGTCCTGGTAGATCTCGGTGGTGATGTTGTCGGCGGTGACCTTGACGATGCCGTAGCCGTTCTTGTTGATGATGTTGATGATCTCCTGCTCGCGACTGGCGCCGTCGGTACGGCCGGTAATCGCGTAGCGCGCGGCTTCCCTGAGGCCACCCTCGAGGGCCGTGTTGGCGAAGAACAGCATGCCCATCTCCATCACGCCGATGAGCATGAGGACGAAGAGGGGCACGACGAGGCCGAATTCGAGCGTCGCGCCGCCGTTTTCCTCGCGGACGAGATCTTTCCGGGTTCTTGTCATCGGGCAACTCTCAGTTCAGAGGTGAGGTCTTGGGCGATGCCCTCGAAGACGGCTTCGAGGGCGATGGCGTCGGGCGCGAAGTTGTAGTAAGGCGGGTTCGGTTCCTGGGCGACCTGCATCAAGAGGTTCTGCAGAGTTTCATCCTCATCGGCGTACTGGATGACGTAGATCGTGGCGCCTTCGTCCTTGGCGTTCTGGGCAATCGTGAGAAGACGTTCGTTCATCTTCGCTTCGTTGAGACGCCCACGGTAGGCGTCCTGTGATGTGACGGTGTTGGCGCCGTCACTGAGCAGCACGATTGCGCGCTTGTGGCCCCCCGTAACGACGCTGTCGGCCTGCGTGTAGGGCACGCCCGGCATGAGCACGCGCCAAGCCCAGGCGAGCCCTTGGGGAATGTTGGTGTTTCCCGCGGGGCTTAGCAGGTCCCGGATTTCCTGGCGAACCGCTTCCTGATCCGCAGTCAGCGGCGTGATGGTGTGACTGAGGCACTGACCGTTGTCCTGCTTGGGCTCCCACCCGAGCCAATCCACGTTGCTGTCGCTCAGGTTGACTTGGCCGCGCAGGAAATCCGCGTCGTCGTTGTCGGTGGTGTTGGTCCAGAGGGCCAAGGGGCCAGCCGTGATGAGGCGCGCATAGACGCAGCCGCCCCACCCGCTGGGCGGCGTGGTCAGCAAGGGCACGGGCGAATTGTTGGCGAAGTAAAGTCGGTCCTGCATTACGAAGTCGCCGGTGCCGTCGGACGGTGTGTCGACTATGCGGAAATCCGGTGTGACCGTTTGCCAGGTCGTGGCGGCGGCGCTGTAAGTTGTGCCGTCGCTGACGTTGACGTTGGAGTTCCAGGGCACCACACCAAAACGGACGTTGCCGTCGATGTTGTCGTTGCCGGTTCCGGCGACGAGTGTGTCGATGAGGATCTCGGCCGCGTCCCGCGCCGAGGAGATACGCGAGCCGGCCATCGAGCCCGACATGTCGAAGGAGAGCACGACGTCGACCGTGCTCAGGCCCGTGGTCACCGTGGTGCTCGCGCCGACCTCGATCGTGTCGACGTTCAGGAGGCGCATCAGGGTCGTGTCGATCTCTGCCGAGGCGCTGAGTTCGATAGTATTTCCGTCGGCGCTGACCTTGGGCGCGTCCAGGGTGACATTGGCGCCCAGGTAGCCCTGCGGGAAGTTCACGTCGAAGTACTGTTGCACGTCGCCCTCGAAGTACTCCGTGCCGACCGAGTGGATGCTGGCGAGAGCGGCGGCATCGAGTGCGTTGCTGACGCGGCTCTTGATCGCGTAACCACGGCTGGTGTCGACCGCGAGGCCGATGAAGCAGACCAGAGGAATAAGAAGCAGGCCGAAAAGCGGCAACGAACCGCCTTCTTCGCTGCTGGTAAGCTGTTTGATGCGATCCGACAGGTTGGATCCATGTTCTTGGCCGCGCATTCCGAGAAATCCCGAAATTAGTTAATTTAGTTATCAAATAATATAACAAAAAATCAAAATAATGGTCAAACTAATTGTTGTATTAATCAAATATTATTGTGGAGCATTTGAGATAAATTACTTTATTTTTTGACTTCTATAAAGGGTTGTAGTTTTGAAACTTGGCATGAAAACTGAAATTGTTGTTAGCAAATCGTCAATTTGCTGCTAGGCTTTGATCGGGGATTACACGCTGAACGGGTCAATGTTCAGCTTGGGTTAACCACGTAGGTTAGTCATGGCTAGGGTCTATAAGCGCTTCTCCAGTGCCGGGAGAGCCAAGGCCGTTGGCGCTTTCCAACGCCTGGAGCCGACCGCGACCTATTGGAACACCCGGCAGGCCTTTCCGGTAATCGACAAGGAAAGGCCCGGGTACGGCTATCGCCACCTGCTGCGCCGCGACGACGTGATCCGCTTCCTCGAACTGCTGCCGACCTGGAACGAGTTGTCCGAGGGCCTCGACGCCATTGTGCTGACCGCCGGCGATCCCGAGATGGAGGGGTGGTACACCGACGGCGTGGTCGGTATCTGCGCCTGGCGGCGCGGTCTTTGGCGCCGTCATCCGGCCCATTACTACGAGGAGAACCAGGGCGTCTTCGATCGTCTCGGCGTTCCCGCCGAGCGCCGCGGCGATTGGGTCCTGTGCAAGTTCACTCTAGCCCAGGCGCGCGCCTATCAGCTCCTGAACATCCTGCTGCACGAGCTCGGACACCATCACGACCGAATGACGACCCGCTCCCAGTTCGAGTGCTCCCGCGGCGAGCCATACGCCGAGGCCTACGCCCTCAAGTACGAGGCGATCATCTGGGAACGTTACTGGGAGGTCTTCGGTCTCGACTGAGTGGCGTCGCGCCCGCCGTCAGATGTGGAAGCTCTCGCCGCAGCCGCAGCGGCCCTTCTCGTTGGGGTTCTTGAACACGAAGCCGGTCTGGAACTGCTCCTCGACGTAGTCCATCTCGCTGCCGATCAGGAACATGACGGCCGTGGGATCGATGAAGATCTTGACCCCCTTGTCCTCGACCACGTCCTCGAACTTCTTCTGCTCCTCGGCGTACTCGACGAAGTAGCTGAGCCCGGAGCACCCACGGCTCTTCACCCCGACGCGCAACCCGATCACGGGCGTGTCGCTCTTCTCCATCAGCGCCCGAGCGCGCTCGGCGGCGATATCGGTCAGGGTAATCATCGGTGCGACCATGGCGGTTACTCTAGCTCCGTGTTCCTTAAGGCCAATATAAGCGCGCTCTAGGCTCAGATCATCCCCAGGGCGAGCCTGGCGTCCTCGCTCATCCGCTCCGGGGTCCAGGGCGGGTCCCATACGAGACGCACCGTGACACGCCCCGTCCCCTGAACCTTGGCCACCGTTTCGGCCACCTCGCCGGGCATCTCGCCGGCCACCGGGCAGCCCGGCGCGGTCAGCGACATGAGAACCTTCACGTCTCCCGAGGGCGCGATATCCAGCTCGTAGATCAGCCCCAGTTCGTAGATGTCCACCGGGATCTCGGGATCGTAAACCGTATGGAGCGCCTCGATGATCTCCACCTCGTTGGCGACAGTGCTGCCCTCCGGCAGCGGCTCGCCGGCGGTCGCCTCGAACTCGTCGGGCTGATCGAAGCCCGGCGGGTAGGGATAGGGGCGTTGATCCATCATGGCTATTCCGTCGTGACCTCTTGTTCGCCCTTCACCGCGGCGTTCATCGTGTGCCAGGCGAGGGTGGCGCACTTGACCCGGACCGGAAACTCGCGCACGCCGGAGAGCACGGCGAGGCGGTCCAGCGCCTCTTCGTCCGCCTCGGCCGAGCCGGGGTCGAAGTCTTCCTCGGTGCACATGCGGTGCACGCTGTCGAACAGCACCTGGGCCTCGGCGGTCGTCTTGCCCTTGAGGATCTCGGTCATCAAGGAGGCGGATGCGACCGAGATTGCGCAGCCGTGGCCGACGAAGGCGGCATCCTGGATGATGCCCTGGTCGTCAACCGTCAAGAACACCGTAAGCGTGTCGCCGCAGATCGGGTTGTTGCCCAGCGCCTGGCGGTTGGCGCCCTCGGGGTGGCCCAGGTTCCGCGGATTGCGGCCGTGATCCAGGATCACCTCCTGGTAGAGTTCTCGCAGTTCGTCGAGCATCAGCCGAAGATCTCTTTCACCTTTTCCAAGGACCCGGCCAGAGCGTCGACCTCGTCGAGCGTGTTGTAAAGGCCGAAGGACGCCCGCGCCGTCGCCGCGACGCCGAGGCGTTGCATCAGCGGCATGGCGCAGTGGTGCCCTACCCGAACCGCCACGCCCTCCCGGTCGACGATGGTGCCTAGGTCGTGGGCGTGTGCACCGTCCAGAGTGAAGGAGACAATGCCGCACTTGCCGGGCTGGGTGCCATAGATTCTCAGGCCTTCGATGGCCGAGAGCTTCTGGGTTGCGCGCTGCAGCAGTTTCGACTCGTGCGCCGCAATCCGCTCCATGCCGATCGCGGAGACGTAGTCGATCGCCGCGCCTAGGCCGATCACCTCGACGATCGGCGGCGTTCCGGCCTCGAAACGGTGGGGCGGCGGGGCGAAGGTCGACTTTTCGAAGGTGACCGAGCGGATCATGTCGCCACCGCCCAGGAAGGGCGGCAGGGCCTCGAGCAGCGCCATCTTGCCGTAGAGCACGCCGATCGCGTTCGGTCCGTAGAGCTTGTGGCCGGTGAAGACGTAGAAGTCGGCGTCGAGGTCCTGGACGTCCACGTGGGAATGGACCACGGCCTGGGTGCCGTCGACCAGCATGAGCGCGCCCTGTGCGTGGGCAAGCTCGGCGATCTTCTTGATCGGATTTACCGTGCCGAGCACGTTGGAGACGTGGACGATCGACACCAGCTTGGTGCGTGGTCCGATCAGCTCGGCCAGGGCGTCGAGCCTGAGCGCGCCGTCGTCGGTGATCGGCGCGACTTTGATGACGATGCCCTTGCGGTCGCGCAGCAGCTGCCAGGGCACGATGTTGGCGTGGTGCTCCATCTCGGAGATCACGACCTCGTCGCCCGCCGAAAGGCTCTGGCCGAGGCTGTGGGCCAGCAGATTGAAGGCCTCGGTGGCGTTACGGGTGAACACGATCTCGTTGTCCGAGGCGGCGTTGATGAAGCGGGCGACGGTGCCGCGCACGCCTTCGAAGCGCTCCGAGAGGTTCTGGCTGAAGTTGTAGACGCCGCGGTGGACGTTCGCGTAGCCCTCGGTCATAACCGCCTGCATCGCGTCCATGACCGCGGTGGGCTTCTGCGCGCTGGCCCCGCTGTCCAGGAACACCAGCGGCTTGCCGTAGACTTCCTGGCTCAGGATCGGGAAGTCCGCCCTGATACGCTCGACGTCGTAGCCGTCGGCTTGCTCTCTCGCCAATGAGACGACTTCGTTCATTCCGGCCTCCTCACTCGGCCTTGAGCCAGTCTGCGATGCTCGCCAAAAAGGCCGGGCAGAGGTCCTCAGCGGCGATCGCCTCGACCGCCTCGGTCAAGAAGGCCTCGATCAAGAGCGCGCGCGCCCGTGCCTCCGGCAGGCCGCGGGCCCGCAGGTAGAACAGCGCGTCGTGGTCCAGATCGCCGGCCGTGGCCCCGTGGGAGCATTTGACGTCGTCGGCGTAGATCTCCAATTCCGGCTTGGCGTCGATCTCGGCCCGGTCGGACAGCAGCATGGCCTTGCTGAGCTGGTGACCGTCGGTCTGCTGGGCGCCGGGATGCACCACAATGCGGCCCTGGAAGACGGCGCGGGCTTCGTCGTCCAGCACGCCCTTGAACACCTCGCGGCAGGAGGTGTGGGGAACGCAGTGCTCGATAACCGTCGTGTTGTCGCAGTGCTGGGTGCCGCGCATCATGTAGGCGCCGTTGAGGTGGCAGCGCGCACCCTCGCCGGTTAGGCGCAGCGACACCTCGTTGCGCGAGAGACGCGCTCCCAGGGCCATGGCAAAGCCGTCGTAGTGGGCATCCCGGCCGACCACGCCGTTCACGGTCGAGAGATGAAAGGCCTCGGGGCCCTCGGCCTGCATCTTGTAGTGATGCAGCAGGGAGCCCCGACCGAGCGAGATCTCCGTCGCGATGTTGGCGAGGCTGGGGGCCTTGCCCGCGCTGACGAAGTGCTCGATCAAGACGGCCTTGCTGTCTTCCTCGAGCACGATGAGGTTCCGCGGGTGGTGGGAAACGGCGCCTTGGTCGCTGTCCGAGAGGTAGATTACCTCGATCGGGGAGTCGATGGCGACGCCGCGCCCGACCCTCAGGACCAGGCCGTCCTGCATCATGGCGGTGTTCAGGTCTAAGAGCGGCTGATCCGCCTCGGAACCCAGCTGGCCGAGAAACTCCTCGACCGAGCCGCCGCCGTCGCGCAGGTGGTCGGCCAGGCTGCCAAGGCGCACGCCCAGGGGCAGGCGGGTCACCATGGAGAGGTCGGGTCGGAAGCGGCCGTTGACGAAGACCAGGCGGTGGTTGCTCGCCCCGGCCGGCAGCAGCGATGGGAGCCGGTCCGGTCCGGGCCGGTCGGTCGCGGCCGGCGTGAAGGCGAGCTTTTCCAGGGGCCGGAGGTTGGTGTACTTCCAGGCCTCCATCTTGGGGTTCGGCAGACCGGTCGCACGGAAGGCGCCTATTCCGGCCTCGCGCAGATCGGCCAACCAGGGCAGATCTCCACCCGGCAGCGCGCCCTTCAGCGCGCTGTACTGCTCGGTGTAGGGCAGGGCGGAAGGCGCGGTCATGCAGCCACCTCGTCGCTCGGCACGAACTCGGCGTAGCCCTTCTGTTCGAGCTCCCGCGCCAGCTCCTTTCCGCCGGAGCGTTGAATCCGGCCGCCGGCCAGAACGTGCACATGGTCGGGCACGATGTACTCCAGCAGCCGGTTGTAGTGGGTGATCACCAGCATGGCACGCTCAGGGCCGCGCAGCGCGTTCACGCCGTCCGAAACGGTTTTCAGGGCGTCGATGTCGAGGCCGCTGTCGGTCTCGTCGAGGACGGCCAGGCTCGGCTCGAGCATGGCCATCTGGAGCATTTCGTTGCGCTTCTTCTCGCCGCCGGAGAAGCCGACGTTGACCGCCCGCTTCAGCATGTCGTCGGCGATGCCGAGCTCCTTGACCTTGGCGCGCATGACCTTGAGGAACTGCATGGCGTCGAGTTCGCTCTCGCCGCGGTGGCGGCGCACCGCGTTGACCGCTTCCTTGAGGAAGGTCGTGTTGGCGACGCCCGGGATCTCCACCGGATACTGAAAGGCGAGGAACACGCCTTCGGCCGCCCGCTCCTCCGGATCGAGGCCGAGCAGGTCCTTGCCCTTGTAGAGCACCTCGCCGCCGGTCACCTCGTAGCCTTCCCGTCCTGCCAGCACGTAGGAGAGCGTCGACTTGCCCGAGCCGTTCGGGCCCATGATGGCGTGGACTTCGCCGGGCGCGATCTTCAGGTCGATGCCCTTCAGGATTTCCTTGCCCTCGACGGTGACCTGCAAATTCTTGATCTCAAGCATAGAACTTTTCGTCCTTCTCAGTTCGTCTCGGTCGGCCTCAGCCGACGCTGCCTTCCAGGCTGATACCGACCAGCTTCTGGGCCTCGACCGCAAACTCCATGGGGAGCTGCTGCAGCACCTCTCGGCAGAAGCCGTTGACCACCAGGGCGACCGCGTCTTCCTCCGCGATGCCCCGCTGGCGGCAGTAGAAGAGCTGCTCTTCGCTGATCTTGGAGGTCGTCGCTTCGTGCTCGATCTGGGCGCCCCGGTTACGGCTCTCAATGTAGGGCACGGTATGGGCGCCACACTGGTCACCGATCAAGAGCGAGTCGCACTGGGTGTAGTTGCGCGCCCCGGTCGCCTTGGGCGAAACCTTGACCAGGCCCCGGTAGGTGCTCTGAGAGCGGCCGGCCGAGATGCCCTTGGCGATGATCCGCGACTTGGTGTTGCGACCCAGGTGGATCATCTTGGTGCCGGTGTCTGCCTGCTGGCAATTGTTGGTGATAGCGATGGAGTAGAACTCGCCGACCGAATTGTCGCCCTGCAGGATGCAGCTCGGGTACTTCCAGGTGATCGCCGAGCCGGTCTCGACCTGGGTCCAGGAGACCTTTGAGTTGCGGCCCCGGCAGGCGGCGCGCTTGGTGACGAAGTTGTAGATGCCGCCGACACCGTTCTCGTCGCCGGGATACCAGTTCTGCACGGTCGAGTATTTGATCTCGGCGTCGTCCAGGGCAACCAGCTCGACCACGGCGGCGTGCAGCTGGTTCTCGTCGCGCATCGGCGCGGTGCAGCCCTCGAGATAGCTCACGTAGGAGCCGGCGTCGGCGATGATCAGGGTGCGCTCGAACTGCCCGGTATTGGCGGCGTTGATCCGGAAGTAGGTCGAGAGCTCCATCGGGCAGCGCACGCCCTTGGGCACGTAGACGAAGGACCCGTCGGTGAAGACCGCCGAGTTCAGGGTCGCGTGTTTGTTGTCGGTGTAGGGAACCACGCTGCCGAGATACTTCTTGACCAGCTCCGGGTGCTTCTGCACGGCCTCGGAGATCGAGCAGAAGATGACGCCGACGTCCTCGAGCTTCTTCTTGAAGGTGGTCGCCACCGAGACGCTGTCGAACACGGCGTCGACCGCGACCCCCGCGAGCCGTTCCTGCTCCTTCAAGGGGATGCCCAGCTTCTCGTAGGTCTTCAGCAGCTCAGGATCGACCTCCTCGAGGCTCTTCGGCCCGTCGGCCGTCTTGGGCGCGGAATAGTAGTAGGCGTCCTGGTAGTCGAGCGGCGGGAAGTCCACCTTGGCCCACTGCGGTTCCGGCATATCGAGCCAGTGACGGTAGGCCTTGAGGCGCCACTCGGTCAGCCATTCGGGCTCGTCCTTCTTGTCGGAGATGAAACGGACGATGTCTTCGCTCAGCCCCTTGGGCGCCGTATCCGCCTCGATATCGGTGACGAAGCCGTACTTGTACTTCTCGGTGACGTCCTGAACCTGCTGGACCGTTTCGACCGTTGCCGCCATGCCGTCCTCTACTCCTTGCGTATTTGCCTGAAGCGCAGCGTCTAGTGCGCGTTGGTCACGCCGCAGGGCGCGCCCTTCTCGACCTCGTCGAACACCATGCCGGGTGTCGACATGTCCTCCAGTGTTACCTGTGACAGAGCGTTTTGGATCGCCTTGTTGACCTTGTCCCAATTGCCGCGCATCGGGCAGAGCGACGCGACGTCGCAGTGGCCGTTGCTCCCGTCCACGCAAGCGGTCAGCGCGATCGGGCCTTCCAGGGCCTGAATGATCTGCGCCACGGTGATCTCGTCGGCCGGGCGGGAGAGGGTGTAGCCGCCCGCGGCGCCGCGCTGGGAGGCAACCAGGGAATCCCGCGCCAGAGCGTTCATCAGCTTCGAGACAGTGGGCAGAGGCACCCCGGTTTCTTGGGCGATCTGCTGAGCGGTCCGAACCCGGTTGCCGGGCCGAGCCATCTGTGCCATCACCACCACCGCATAGTCGGTCAAGCGATTGAGACGAAGCATTGGCGTTCCTTAAATCATACCGAATTGGTATGGTTTCGTAGATATCGGTTTTCCGGCTGAAATCAAGCTTTTTCGAACCGAAGCGGCGCTGAATCCGGGAGGATTCGTCGAACGCTCACCTCCGCGCGTTCCAGGGACACCGCTGGCCTCCTCGAACCCTTTCAAACGCTTGTGATCGCAAGTGATCCCGACGTGCGGCCGGCGGCTGCCATACTTCGGCTGCCCGATTGGGGGGAGCTGCGACAGGAGAAGTTGAGATGCAGTCGAGGAAGAGCAAACTGCTTTCGTCCACGGTGGTGCCCTTCGTCATGATGGCCGGTGTCGCCGTCGCGGGCATGGCGGTCGCCCCGGAGGTGGCCGCGCCACCCGCACGGGCGGCCTGCAACCCCTGCGCCGTGAAGAAGAGCAATCCCAGCGCCGCCGCGGCCTGCAACCCCTGCGCGGCGGCAAACCCGTGCAACCCCTGTGCTGCCGGCAATCCCTGCAACCCCTGCGCCGCCGCCTGCAACCCCTGCAATCCTTGTGCCGCCGGAGGCGGGCAGGCCAGCCTGAAGTGCGCCGTTCCACGGCTTCGCACGGCGGCCCTGTCCAACCCCTGCAATCCCTGCGCGGCAGCAGCCTGCAATCCGTGCAATCCCTGCGCGGCGGCCAACCCCTGCGCGGCAGCGGCCTGCAATCCGTGCAATCCTTGCGCAACGGCCAACCCCTGCAGCCCCTGTGCGGCGGGCAGTCCATGCAGCCCGTGCAATCCCTGCGCGGCGGGCGAACCGGCGGAACTCACCACGGCCGAAGCCGTGGCCGCCTACGACTGCCTGATCGGGGACATGCGGGCCGCCTACGCAAAGTCGAACGACCGCAACGCCGTCAGCTACGCCTCTTTCCGGCGCTACAGCACGCAGCCCTACGTATCGGCGACACACGGCAGCCGCTACGTCCAGAACTTCGCGAACGACCAGGCGCGCAACTATGGGCTCTTCGAGAACGCGGGCACCTTCCGGCCCGGCGCCGTTCTCGCCAAGGACAGCTTCCAGGTAAAGGGCAACGGCCAGGTCGCCATCGGCCCCTTGTTCGTCATGGAGAAGATGCGCGCCGGCTTCAATGCCGAGAGCGACGACTGGCGCTACACCATGGTCATGCCGAACGGCTCGGTCTTCGGGACGACCAAGGGCAAAGGCGCGCAGAAGGTTCAGTTCTGCATCGGTTGCCACCAGTCGGTCACGCCGGAGCAGGACAACGTCTTGCTGTTGCCGGAGGAATACCGGTCGAACTAGGAAACCGGCCAAGCCCTCTTGCGACTAGTCGCCGAGAATGGCGCCGGTGTCGCCGGCGGTTTCCTTGCCGGGCAGGACGGCGTGCAGGACGATACCTATGATGGCCGCCAGGGCCATGCTGGAGACCTCGGCGAAGTCGCCCAGCTTGAGGGTCGCGCCGCCGATCCCGATCACCAGGATGACCGAAGCGATCAAGAGGTTGCGCTTCTCGCCGAAATCGACCTTGCCCTCGATCATGGTCCGCAGACCAGATGCCGCGATCACACCGAACAGCGCAATGGCGACGCCGCCCATCACGGCCATCGGGATCGATCCGATGAAGGCGGCGACCGAGCCGACGAAGCCCAGCAGCATCGCCAGGACCGCCGCGCCCGCGACCACCCAGACGCTGAAGATGCGGGTGATCGCCAGTACGCCGATGTTCTCGCCGTAGGTCGTGTTGGGCGGTCCGCCGAGCAGGGAGGCCAGCATGGTCGCTAGGCCGTCGCCGAGCAGCGACCGCTGGAGGCCCGGCTTGACCAGGAAGTTGCGCCCGACAACGCGGCTCACCACCACCTGATCGCCGATGTGCTCGGCGATCGTCACGATCGCGACCGGCACCAGAAGGGGAAGGACTTCCCAGGGAATCCCACCGGTCGCGGCGGTCAGGCCGGAGAACAGGGCCACGAAGTCGGGCACCGCGAAGAACGGGGCGGCGGCGACCGGTCCGAAGTCGACGAAGCCGAAGACCAGGCCGACCAGGTAGCCGCAGATGATGCCGAGGAGGATCGGCACGACGGTGAAAAAGCCCCTCAGCACAATGGAGAAGGCCAGGACGCAGGCGAGCGTGAAGAGCGCCAGGACGAAGTGTCCCAGGCTGTAAGCTCCACCGCCCGCGGTGTTGGTGGCCATGCCGATGGCGACGCTCGCCAGCCCGAGGCCGATCACCATGATGACCGGCCCGACGACGATCGGCGGCAGCAGGCGCAACAGCCAGCGCACGCCGAACAGCTGGATCAGGACGGCGACCACGAGATAGACCAAGCCCGCGCAGAACGCGCCGAACATGGCGCCGGCGACGCCCGCCATCTGGGCCCCCGCGACAATCGGCGCGATGAAGGCGAAGGAGGACCCGAGGTAGACCGGGATCCGGAAACCCGTGACCGCCATGTAGAGCAGGGTGCCGAGCCCGCTGCTGACCAGGGCCACCGCGGGACTGAGCCCGGTCAGGATCGGCACCAGGATGGTAGCCCCGAACATGGCGAAGAGGTGCTGCAGGGAAAGCACCAGCCAGACGTGGGGCGCGGGGCGTTCGTGGGTCGCAAGGCCGTCCCGGCCTGCGCTGGTCGTCGTCTCGATCGTCATTGGTCTTTGACCCCAATTCTTGTCGGTTCGCAGCCGCTTCGCCCCGGAGCCCCGCCAGAGATTATAGGGCCGGGCGAGCGGCCTGTCGCCGGTCGGCGCGGCGGCGCCGGCTCCGCATTGTCGAGCGGGCGGCTTTGTGGGAAGAATCAGCGTCTTCGGTAAGGAAGTTGGCAAACGCTCGGAATTCAGTAACAAAGGCGCGCTACTACTGCGCGTGGCATCGCCATTCGGCTGGAGCCCCGTGAGGCTTGAGATGACCGGATCGAAACGCCCAAGTAAGCACATCGTTCTCACCTCCCACCCGGGCGGTGGCCAGAAGCCGGTGCCGATCACCTGGGCCTCCGCCGATCCCAAGGCCCGCGGGCCGGTGATCGGTTCCCTGACCAATCCGGGGCAGCGCAACGTGATCGGCGCCCACGCGGGCTCCTACGCGCTTTATCGGGCGCTGGCGATCGCCGCCGGGAGCCTCGATCCCCTGCACAAGGCGGATCTGACCAACACCGCGCCCACCGAGACCATCGGCCCCCACCCGCAGTGGTCCGACGCCGACAAGATTGTCTCACTCGACCCCTTCGGCCATCTCGCCGGCGAGGTGTTCAAGGATCTGATCGATCAGGGTCAGGACATCCGCCCGACCATCGCCGTCACGCGGGCCCGCCTGACGGTTCCCGAGATGAAGGAGCTCCTGCGTAGCGAACGGCTCAAGCCCGACGGGCGGGTGCTGCTCGAGAGCGGCGAGATAAACTGCATTAAGGCCGCCATTGAACCGGTGTGGTATCTGCCGGGGATCGCGCGCCGCTGCGGCGTCAGCGAGAAAGACCTTCGGCGCAGCCTGTTCGAGCATACCGGCGGCATGTTCCCGGAGTTGGTGACCCGCTCCGATCTTCAGGTCTTCCTGCCCCCGATCGGCGGGCTGACGATTTATTGCTTCGGCGACCCCGGCGCAATCTCCGATCCGGCCCGCAAGCTGGCCTGTCGGGTGCACGACGAGTGCAACGGCTCGGACGTCTTCGGGTCCGACATCTGCACCTGCCGGCCCTATCTCGTGCACGGCATCGAGATCTGCGTCGAAATCGCGCAGCAGGGCGGCGCGGGGCTGATCGTCTACAACCGGAAAGAAGGACGCGCTCTGGGCGAGGTCACCAAGTTCCTGGTCTACAACGCGCGCAAGCGCCAGGAGGGCGGCGACCGGGCCGATCAGTACTTCGAGCGCACGGAATGCGTCGCCGGGGTCCAGGACGTCCGGTTTCAGGAACTCATGCCCGACGCGCTCCACTGGCTCGGCGTCACCAGGATCGATCGCTTCGTTTCCATGAGCGATATGAAGCACGACGCCCTGACCCGCCAGGGCATCGAGATCGTCGAGCGCGTGCCGATCCCCGAGGACCTGATCCCGGTGGATGCCCGTGTTGAGATCGAGGCCAAGAAGGCGGCGGGCTATTTCACGGAAACGGCAGTGCCGGCCGAGTCCGACTTGGCGCGGACCAAGGGCCGCGGCCTTACGGATTACTAGGAACACCTTGGAGACCTTGACCGATCCGCGCGCAGCCGCCGCCTGGCTGCGCACACCTGCGGCGATCCGCGCGCGCTGCCGAATGGTGTACGACGCCGCCGAGGCCGGTGCGCTGCGCCACTTCGCGCTCGATTCCGGACGCCTCGGTGAGGCGGCGCGCTACGTGCTCGAGACCATGAGGGAGCGTTATCCGGCGCTCGACGTTCCCTACCACAGCCGTTGGCGTCACTTCGCCGTCGACGGCCGGGACCGCTGGTTGGAACTTCGGGATCGTCTGGCCGAGACGTCACTCGACGAGCTGGCCCGGATCCGTATCGACCTGGCGGTGACCAGCGTGCTGCTCGACGCCGGCGCGGGCGCCCAGTGGCGCTACCGCGAGCCCGGGTCGGGCGCGCTCCACGCGCGCTCGGAGGGCCTCGCGCTGGCCAGTCTTTACGCTTTCCAGGACGGTCTGTTCTCCACCGACCCGGCGCAACGATACCGGGCCGACGCCGACGCCCTGGAGGAGATCACGACCGAGGCGCTGGGTCGCTCTTTTCAGGCCGACGCCGGCAATCCCCTGGTCGGCCTGGAGGGCCGAGCCGCGCTGCTGCGACGACTCGGTGGCGCACTCCGCAACCGGCCGGATCTCTTCGGCGCCGAGCGGCCGCGCATCGGCGCGCTGTTCGACTTCTTGAAGGCGGCTTCGGGAGAGGACGGCCTGCCGGCCGCAAGCATTCTCGACACCCTGCTCCAGGCCCTCGGGCCGATCTGGCCCGGCCGGCTTGCCATCGACGGCGCGGTCCTCGGCGACGTCTGGCCGCATCCGGCGGCCGCCAGCAACGACCTGACCGACCGCCTCGTGCCCTTCCACAAGCTCTCGCAATGGCTGGCCTATTCCCTGGTCGAGCCTCTCGAGGCCGCCGGCGTGACGGTCACCGGACTCGACGACCTGACCGGCCTCGCCGAGTACCGCAACGGCGGCTTATTCCTTGACCTCGGAGTCCTGAGGCCCAAGCATGACGATGTCCTCGGCCGCAGGCACGCCGCGGACAGCGAGCTTGTCGTCGAATGGCGGGCGCTTACCGTCGTGCTTCTCGACCGCGTCGCCGAGCAGATTCGGGCGGACCTGGACCTGAGCGCCGCCGGGCTTCCGCTGGCGCGGGTACTCGAAGGGGGCACCTGGAGCGCGGGACGCAGGATCGCCCGGGAAAAGCGGTCCGACGGGCGGCCGCCGATCGCGGTAGAGAGCGACGGCACGCTTTTTTGAGCGCAGGGAGCGCGGTTCGGAGGAGGTAGCATGGGACACGCGGTTACCGTGGTCGATCATCCCCTGGTCCAACACAAGCTGGCGCTCATGCGGCGCAAGGAGACCCCGACGGCGACGTTCCGGCAGCTGATGCGGGAAGTCTCCCTGCTGCTCGCCTACGAAGTCACGCGGGACCTGCCGCTGACCACCGCCAACATCGAGACGCCGCTGGGGCCCATGCGGGCGCCCAAGCTCGCGGGCAAGAAAATGGTGCTGATCTCGATCCTGCGGGCCGGGAATGGCCTGCTGGAAGGCATACTCGACCTGGTGCCTTCGGCCAGGGTGGGCCACGTCGGGCTCTACCGCGACCCGGAGACGCTGACCGCCGTCGAGTACTACTTCAAGGTTCCCGAAGGCCTGGGCGAGCGTCTGGTGATCGCCGTCGATCCGATGCTGGCGACCGGCAACTCGGCCGCCGCGGCGCTTTCGCGGATCAAGGACGCGGGCGCGACCAACATCAAGTACGTCTGTCTCCTGGCGGCCCCCGAGGGGATCGCCGCCTTAGCGGCAGAGCATCCGGAAATCCCGATCTTCACGGGGTCGATCGACGAGCGCCTGAACGATCACGGCTATATCGTCCCCGGCCTGGGAGACGCCGGGGACCGCCTCTACGGCACCAAGTAGGTCGATCAGCCCGGGAGCCGGGACCGCAGGGCGCTGATGCGCCGGCGGGCGGTCGCGAGCTGCTCGGTCGAGAGCTTGCTGGCGGCCCAGTCCCGATTTCGGGCGGCCCAGTGGGGATCCGCGATCGCCCAGGTCTCGCGCTGGCGATGGGCGTAGGTCGATGCCGCCAGGGTGAACCAGACATGGGCCGAGACATAGTCCCGGTCGAGCCCGATACCGTTGGCATACATCAGTCCCAGGTTGAACTGAGCGTCGGCGTCGCCACCTTCCGCGGCGCGCCGGTACCACTCGGCGGCCTCGTCATAGCTCTGGCGCACGCCCTCGCCGCGGTAGTACATGACGCCTAGCTGGTACTGGGCTTTTGGATCGCCGTCTTCGGCGAGCGGGCGCCAGACGGAGAGCGCCCTGGAAAAGCTCATCCGGTAGTAGGACTGCAAACCATCCTGGAAATCGGCCGACGCCGACATTGTTGGCACCGGCTGCGCCAGGATGGCGAGGAGGACGACGAGCAGGCTTTGGCGGCGGCACATGGCGCAGTAGACGGGCGATGATTTCGAGACCCGGGCAGCCTAGCGGTGCCTTGGTTAATCAATGGCAAACCGCTTCAACAGGCGGTTAGGACCGCGAGTGATCAGAATCTCAACCTCTTGTCCACGGTCGCTTAAGCATGTTCGTTCAGCCCATATAAACGTGCTTGGCGTAGTTTTTTCGCCAGCCAGGCAGGCTCACGAGCGCCCAGGTAGGGCCACTTTCAGCCCCTGACCTCCCGACAGCAGAGTTTGATTGAAACAGGATCGCCCAGAGCGATCCATTCGCGCGCCTTCTAGGACAGCACCACCGCCAAGCCGAGCAGGGCGAGGGCGCCCATATGGGCAAGTCCGATGAGGTTCGACATGTTCATGGCATTGACCTCCAGCTTGGCGTTCCGGGCCGCTTCCTGGCCGCTCCGGATAATTGATCCGTCGGCGGTCGCGGGACCATTGCCGAAACGCCTTGTCAGACCACCGCAATTTGCATGGCTGGCGCTCAGGAGCCGACGTCGTCGTCGTAGCCCCGCCGGCTGCTGTAGAAGATCAGGAACATCAAGCCGGCGCCCAGGAGCAGGCTCAAGACGACCCCGAGAACGAGGGCCAGGATCCCGTGGGGACTGATGTCGACTTCGGCCATGCTGGTCCAGGCGTAAGCGACGACCGCCGCCGTCGCCGCCAGGAGGCCGCCCAGGATGCCGATCAGAACCAGCAGGCGCATCGCCCTTCAACTCTCGAATTCGCAGGGGACCGGAGGCCGATAGCCCCGGTCCCGGAGCACATGGGCACGGAACACGAGGCTGCCAATATTTCCGTTGCCCTTTTTCCGCCAGACGTTATAACACGCTCCGCTCTTCTCAGGGTGCTTTCCGCCTGTCGGCACCTCATGCGGCTGTGGCGGAATTGGTAGACGCGCAGCGTTGAGGGCGCTGTGGGGGCAACCCCGTGGAGGTTCAAGTCCTCTCAGCCGCACCAACGGCGCCGGATCACCGGGCTGGAAAGCACACCCCAAGGAGCCGCCCGCGGCTGTGGCGGAATTGGTAGACGCGCTAGCTTCAGGTGCTAGTGGGCGAAAGCCCGTGGGGGTTCGAGTCCCTCCAGCCGCACCACACTAAAATTCGGTGACCTTTGCACCGGCCCCGCCGCGCCCTATGCTCCGCGCAACGAGGGGGCAGGTCCCAGCGCCGCGAGTCTCGACGACTTCGACAGCGACGATGCCCGACCGGCAAGGCTTGTTGGGGGGAGAGCATTGTGTTCGAAGGCTTTGAGCAAAGAAGAGTTTCAAGCAGCGAGACCGAGATCAATCTCAGGATCGGCGGCTCGGGGCCGCCTCTGCTGCTGCTGCACGGCTACCCGCAGACCCACGTAATGTGGCACAAGGTCGCTCCCGGCCTTGCCGAACGCTTCACCGTGGTCGCCGCCGACCTGCGCGGTTACGGCGACTCCGGAAAACCGCCGGCGGGCGAAGGCCACGCCGGATACAGCAAGCGGGCGATGGCCCGCGACCAGGTCGAGGTCATGGCGGCCCTCGGGTTCGAGCGCTTCGGCGTCGCCGGCCACGACCGGGGGGGCCGGGTGGCCCATCGCATGGCGCTGGATCACGGGGAGCGGATCGAGAAGGTGGCCCTGCTCGACATCGCGCCGACCAAAACCATGTACGAGCAGACCGACAAGGACTTCGCGACCGCCTACTATCACTGGTTCTTCCTGATCCAGCCCTACGACCTGCCGGAGCGGCTGATCGGCGCCGATCCCGGGTACTTCCTCGATCACAAGATCGGGCACTGGAGCCGGGAACCCGGCGCCTTCCCGGTAGAGGTCGTGGCCGAATACAAGCGCTGTTTCGCCAACCCGCAGACGATCCACGCTACCTGTGAGGACTACCGGGCGGCGGCCAGTATCGACCTGGAGCACGACGCTGCCGACCTCGCCAAGCGTCTCACCTGCCCGCTGCTCGTGCTCTGGGGCCAGAAGGGCGTCGTCGAGCGCTGCTTCGACGTCCTCGCGGCCTGGCGGGAGCGGGCGGAATCGGTCCAGGGACGAACACTGCCCTGCGGTCACTTTCTGGCGGAGGAGGTGCCCGAGGAGACCCTGGCGGAGCTCTTGGCCTTCTTCTAGAAGGTTCCGCCGAACCGGTTAAACAATTTGCACGGTTTTGCCGTAACCTGCTTCAGCACCTATGTTTATGGTGGAGGGGCGACATGCCCGGTCGCCACGAGCGTTGAGGACACATGAAGCAAAAGCGGGAACGGCAGTTCGGGTTCAAGGCCGGGGGGCCCAAGGTAAGGCGTCCACGGACGCCGAAGAACCTGCGGCCGAGCTTGGCGGCGCGCCTTCGAAACTACTTCCTCGCGGGTATCCTGGTGACGTCGCCGGTCGGCATCACCTTCTGGATCGCCTGGAACCTGATCGAGTTTGTCGACGATTCGGTGATGCCCCTCGTGCCGGTGGCCTGGAACCCGGAAACCTATCTGCCCTTCAGTCTGCCCGGCATCGGCCTGATCGTGGCGGTGATCATCCTCATTCTGATCGGAGTGGCGACCGCCGGCTTTCTCGGCCGGATCATCACCGGCCACAGCGAACGCCTCCTGGCCCGCGTGCCGGTGGTGCGCTCTGTCTACAGCGCCACCAAGCAGATCCTGGAGACGGTCCTCGCGCAGAAGTCCAACGCCTTCCGCCAGGTGGCGCTGATTGAGTATCCCTCGCGCGGCGTCTGGGCCGTCGGCTTCGTGACCGGCGAGACGGTCGGGGAAGTGCAGGCCCTGACCGACGACACCACGATCAACGTCTTCATCCCGGCGACGCCCAACCCGACCACCGGGTTCCTGCTGTTCGTCCCGAAACGCGATGTCCACGTGCTCGACATGACCGTCGAGGAGGGCGTCAAGCTGGTGATATCCGGCGGGATCATCACGCCCCCTGCGCCGGGAGAGGCACCGAAGACGGTCACCATTCGGGCGTCGGACCTGGAGCCCGAGGAGTCCAAGAGCCGACCGAAGCGCCGCTTCAGCTTCGCCGCGCGCCTGCGCAACTACTTTCTCGCCGGCATCCTGATCTCCGCCCCGATCGCGATCACCTTCTGGCTGACCTGGAAGTTCGTGTCCTTCGTCGATGCCCAGGTCGACCCCTACATCCCCCTCTGGTGGCATCCGGAAACCTATCTGCCCTTCGACATCCCCGGCCTGGGGCTGATCTTCGCCCTGATCGGACTGACCTTGGTAGGCATGTTCACGGCCGGCTTGACCGGGCGCATGCTGATGCGCAGCGGCGAGCGCGTCCTGGCCCAGGTGCCCGTGATCCGCAGCCTCTACAGCGGGGTCAAGCAGATCCTGCACACCATCCTGTCGCAGCAGTCCACGGCCTTCCGCAAGGTGGTGCTGTTCCAGTATCCGCGCCCCGATGTCTGGGCGATCGGTTTCCTAACCGGCCAGGCCGATGAACGCATCCTGGACAAGACGACGGCTCCCGATGTTCTGAATGTTTTCTTGCCGACCACGCCGAACCCGACCTCCGGCTTTCTCCTCTTCGTGCCCCGGGAGGAGGCGCAGGAGCTCTCCATGACCGTGGAGGAGGGCCTCAAGATGGTAGTCTCCGGCGGCATCGTCACCCCGCCAGACCGGCGCAAGGAGAAGCAGGCGGACGAGCCGCAGCCCGAGACCGGATCCCGGCAGGATACCCTGGAGCCGGCCGAGCCTGCGGAATAGGCGCGCCGCTTATCCCGACCTCAGATACTTGATCGCCTGGTCCCGCTCGAAGAGGTAGAGCAGGACCCTTAGCGCTTCGCCGCGCGGACCGGTGAGCCCCGGGTCCTTTTCCAGGATCAGGCGGGCGTCGTCGCGGGCCATGGCCAGGAGGTCGCCGTGGACCGCCAGGTCGGCCACGCGGAAGGTGGGCATGCCGCTCTGGCGGGTCCCGAGCACCTCTCCGGCGCCGCGCAGCCTGAGATCCTCTTCGGCGATGCGAAAGCCGTCGTCGGTCTGGCGCATGATCTCGAGGCGGGCGCGGGCGGTCTCGCCGAGCGGCGCCTGATAGCAGAGCAGGCAGGTCGACTTGCCGGCGCCGCGCCCAATCCGGCCGCGCAGCTGATGGAGCTGCGCCAGGCCGAAGCGCTCGGCATGCTCGATCACCAGCACCGTTGCGGCCGGGACGTCGACCCCGACCTCGATGACCGTCGTGGCCACCAGCAGATCGACCGGCCCCTCGGCGAAGGCCGCCATCGCCGCGTCCTTGTCCTCGCCCGACATGCGGCCGTGGACCAGTCCGACGCGGCGGCCGAAACGCTCGGCCAGGACGGCGTGGCGGTCCTCGGCGGCGGCCACGTCGATCGTCTCGGATTCCTCTACCAACGGACAGACCCAGTAGCCCTTGGCGCCGCGGTCGAGCGCCCGGCCGACCGCCTCGACCACGTCGTCGAGGCGCTCCAGGGGCAGGACCCGGGTATCGACCGGCTGGCGCCCGGCGGGGCGCTCGGTCAGCTTGGAGGCCAGGAGGTCGCCGTAGGCGGTCAGCATGAGGCTGCGCGGGATCGGCGTCGCGGTCATGACCAGGATGTCGACGGCGCGCCCCTTGGCCCCGAGGGTCAGGCGCTGGTGGACCCCGAAGCGGTGCTGCTCGTCGATCACCGCCAGGCCGAGATCGTGGAACGCAACGTCCTCCTGGAAAAGGGCGTGAGTGCCGACCGCGAGACGAGCCTCGCCGCTGGCCAGGCGCTCCAGCGCCTCGCGCCTGGCCTTGCCCTTGCGGCGCCCGGTGAGCAGTTCCACGCGGAGGCCAGCGGGCGCCGCCAGGGCGCTCAGGGTATCGTGGTGCTGGCTGGCCAGGATCTCCGTCGGCGCCATCAGGACGGCCTGACAGCCCGCCTCGACCGCGGCCAGCATGGCGAGCAGGGCGACCACGGTCTTGCCGCTGCCGACGTCGCCCTGAAGCAGCCGGAGCATGCGCTCCTCGGCAGCCATCTCGGCCAGAATCTCCTCCAGGGCGGTTTCCTGGGACCCTGTGAGGCTGTAGGGCAGGGCCTCGATCACCGGCCGCCGGAACCTGCCGTCGCCCACGATAGAGCGGCCCTTGCGGCGCCTCTGGCGCTCCCGGACCAGGCCCAGGGCGAGCTGGTTGGCCAGCAACTCGTCGTAGGCGAGCCGCCGGCGGGCGGGCACCCCGGGCTCGAGGTCGGCGGCCCCGGCGGGCTGGTGGACCCGGCGCAGGCTCTCTGCCCAGGGGCGCCAGCTTTCGCGCTGGACCAGGGCGGGATCGAGCCATTCCGGCAGGTCCGGCACGCGCTCCAGGGCCGCCTGGACCGCCTTGCCGACGACCTTGAGCGACAGCCCGGCGGTCAGGGGATAGACCGGCTCCACGGTCATCAGGGTGGCGCGGTCAGCGGGCCGGCCGATGTGATCCGGGTGGGTCATCTGCAGGCCTTCGTTGAAGAGCTCGAGTCGGCCGCTGACGACGACCTCCTCACCGACCGGCAGGACCTTGCTGAGATAGTCGCCGCGGGTGTGGAAGAAGACCAGCTCCAGCCGCCCTGTCCCGTCGCTGCAGGTCACGCGGTAGGGCCGGCGGGGCACGCGGGGCGCCTCGTGTCGTTCGACGCGCAGGCTGAGCGTGGCGACCCGGCCCGGCAGGGCTTCCGCCAGGCTGGGCGCATAGCGCCGGTCGATCAGGCCGGTCGGCCAATGCCAGCAGAGATCGAGAACGTGCGGTCCGGCCAGCCCCTCGAACAGCTTCGCCAGGCGTGCTCCGACGCCCGGCAAGGAGGTGAGGGGCGCGAAGAGGCCGAAGAGGATTTCCGGGCGCAAGACTTTTCCCGCTGAGGCACGGTTGTGCGGTCAGCAGGATCGCCGGACAGACGGGATGGAATCAAGGCGGACCGGACGAGGTCCAGCGGCCGAGTTACCAGAGGAAGAAGATCAGGACCGCACAGAGGCAGAGCTGGATCGCCTGCGGCACGGTGATGGCGCGGCCTTCGGGCCGATCGGGGATGAAGTCGTCGTCGTCCGCACTGGCGCGACGGGCCTTCTTGCCCGGGAAGTGGATGTCGGGCTTGATCGACGACTCCTGGTCGTCGTCATAGACATCGTCGCCGTAGTCCTCGATGTATTGCTCGACCGCACGGTTAAGGAAGTCGAGGGCCTCGACCCTGCGCTCCCGATTGGCCGGAATCGGCAGCGAGAGCTCCAGCGTCTTGACTTCGTCTGGCGCGCTTCTGGCAGAAGTCAGTCTTTTTGTGCGGGTCGACGACATTGGAGCATTCCATCACATTTCAATGAAGATTTGACTAAAACCGCTCCATTGCTTTCCCAAGTTCGAACAAATTTGCGCATTTGGATTGTTCTCCCGAGAACATCTCATGAATATCCCCAGGGGCCATTTTTCCGCATTGCAATAGTAACACGCAGAGCCGTGACTGGTTCTAGAAATACGTGAAGAAATTGTCCGTTTACCATGAGATATAGAAAAGTTTTATTTCAAATTTTGCCGAGTCCCTTGACCGGACAGGGGGCTTTCGATTTTGCGCCGCCGTGCTATGTCTCTGCGCGCAACTGGGAGCCGAGCCCCATGACAACCGACGCCGCACGACGCAAGAGGCTGCGCTACCGCGCCGCGCACCGCGGCATGAAGGAGTTGGACATTCTGATCGGGCGTTTCGCCGAGAGCCATCTCGGGGACTTCGACGCCGCCCAGCTGGATCGCTTCGAGCAGCTGCTCGAGGTGCCGGAACCCATCTTGTACGACTGGATCACCGGCAACGCGGAGCCCGCGCCGCCTCACGACCACGACGTCACGCGCCTACTGCTGGCCTTCAAGCTCCACACGCCGAACTCTTGAGACTGCTGCCGGACATCGCCCTGAGACCGGGTGACACCCTGGTTTCCAACGCTCCTGAGGGTGTCGAATCGGTCTTTCTGAGCCAGTTCTGGCGGACGGGCGGAAGCGACCGGCCCGGTCCGATCCTACACGTCGCCCGGGACGACGCGCAGATGGCCCGGATCTGCGAACTGCTCTCCTTCTTGAGCCCGACTTGCGAGGTGGCCACGCTCCCGGCCTGGGATTGCCTGCCCTACGACCGAGTCGGTCCGCATAGGGACATCGTCGCCCGGAGGATCGATACTCTGACCCGGCTCTGCGCCGGACCCGCGCCGGATATCGTCGTGACCACCGTGAACGCCGCGGTGCAACGGGTTCCGCCGCGCAGCGCCTTCGAGGGCCGGAGCCTCGTGGGCCGCACCGGGGCACCGCTGAGCCAGGAGGAGCTCAGGCTGTTCTGTGTCGGGAACGGCTATCAGCGGGTCGAGACCGTGAGCGAGCCGGGCGAGTTCGCCCTGCGGGGCGGCATCGTTGACGTCTTCCCGCCCGGCGAGCCCGAACCGCTGCGTTTCGACTTCTTCGGCGACGAGCTCGATTCCTTGAGGCGCTTCGACTCGCTCAGCCAGCGGACCATCGAGCCGCTCGAAAGCTTCGCCCTGAAGCCCGTCAGCGAAGTGATCCTCGACGAGGCGTCGATCTCGCGGTTCCGCACGCGCTACCGCGAGGCCTTCGGCTCGGTATCCTCCGAGGATCCGCTCTACGAGGCGATCTCGGCCGGACGGCCCCATCCAGGGATGGAGCATTGGCTGCCCCTGTTCTACGACGGACTCGAGACGGTCTTCGACTACCTGCCGGACGCGGCCGTCACCCTCGACCGCCAGATCGAGGAGGCGCGCAGGGCCCGGCTCGAGAACATCCTGGAGTTCTTCGACTCGCGCGTATCGCTGCAGGACGCCAAGGACGTCGGCGGCTGGCCCTATCGTCCCCTGCCGCCCGAGGCGCTCTACGTCGATGGCCAGAGCTGGTCGGCCTGTCTCGCCGGCCGCCGTTCGGCGCAGTTCTGGCCCTTCGCCGCGCCGTCGGGGAACGGTGCGGTCTTGGATGCCGGCGGCCGGGCGCCGCTGGACTTCTCCGAGGCACGCACGGCGGCGGACCACGGCCTGTTCGACCAGCTTCGCGCCCGCGTCGAGGCCGAGGCCGGGCAGGGCAGGCGGGTGCTGCTCGCCGGCTACAGCCAGGGCTCGCTCGACCGCCTGACCGGGCTGCTCAAGGACCACGGGCTGCGGCAGACCAGGGCGATCACGACCCTGGAGGAGCTGGACCGGGTCGAGGAAGACGGTCTGGCGGTAACCGTGCTGGGTCTCGAGCGCGGTTTCGGCGCCGGCGCCCTGACGGTGATCACGGAACAGGACATCCTGGGCGAGCGCTTGGCGCGGCCGGCGGCCAAGCGGCGTCGGCCCGAGAACTTCCTGACCGAGGTCACTACCCTGCAGGAAGACGATCTCGTCGTGCACATGGATCACGGGATCGGGCGCTACGAAGGGCTCCAGACACTCGCCGTCTCGGGGGCGCCGCACGACTGCCTGCGGCTGGTCTACCAGGGCGGCGACAAGCTCTTCGTTCCGGTCGAGAACATCGACGTGCTCTCCCGCTTCGGCTCCGAGAGCGCCGGGGTCGAACTGGATCGGCTCGGCCAGGGTCAGTGGCAGGCGCGAAAGGCGCGGGTCAAGGCGCGGATCAAGTCGATCGCCGACGAGCTGATCAAGCTCGCCGCCGCGCGCGAGCTGAAACATTCCGACCCGATCGCCCCCGAGGCCGGGCTCTACGACGAGTTCTGCGCCCGCTTCCCTTTTCCGGAGACCGACGACCAGCTGCGGGCGATCGAGGACACCCTGGACGACCTGGCGGCCGGGCGGCCCATGGACCGGCTGGTCTGCGGCGATGTCGGCTTCGGCAAGACCGAGGTCGCGTTGCGCGCCGCCTTCATCGCTGCGATGACCGGGCGCCAGGTGGCCGTGGTGGTTCCGACCACTTTGCTGGCCCGGCAGCACTACCGGACCTTCCGGGACCGGTTCCAGGGCCTGCCCGTGCGCATCGCCCAGCTGTCCCGCCTGGTCGCGGCGAAGGATGCCGCCCGGATCAAGGACGAACTGCAGCGGGGTCAGATCGATATCGTGATCGGGACGCACATGCTGCTGTCCCAGTCGATCGCGTTCCAGGACCTCGCCCTGCTGATCGTCGACGAGGAGCAGCACTTCGGCGTCAAGCAGAAGGAGCGCCTGAAGCGGTTGCGCGAAGACGTCCACGTGCTGACGCTGACCGCCACACCGATCCCCCGGACGCTGCAGCTCGCGCTCTCCGGCGTCAGGGAGATGAGCCTGATCGCCAGCCCGCCGGTCGACCGCTTGGCGGTCCGCACCTTCGTGCTGCCCTACGACCCCGTCATCGTGCGCGAGGCGATCCTGCGCGAGCACTTCCGCGGCGGGCAGGTGTTCTATGTTTGCCCGCGGATCGAGCACCTGCCCGACCTGCAGGAGCGCCTCGAAAAGCTGGTGCCCGAGGTCAAGATCGCCACGGCGCACGGCCGCATGGCCCCCGGTCCTCTGGAATCGGTCATGAGCGCCTTCGTCGACCGGCGCTTCGATCTGCTGCTGTCGACCAATATCGTGGAATCCGGTCTCGACATTCCCAACGCCAACACCATCGTGATCCACCGCGCCGACATGTTCGGCCTGTCCCAGCTCTACCAGCTGCGCGGCCGGATCGGCCGCTCCAAGCAGCGGGGCTACGCCTACCTCACCGTGCCGCCGGGCCGGCTGCTGACGGCGGCGGCGGAACGGCGGCTCCAGGTTATGCAGACCCTGGATACCCTCGGCGCCGGCTTCACGCTCGCCAGCCACGACCTCGATATCCGCGGCGCGGGCAACCTGCTCGGCGAGGAGCAGTCGGGGCAGATCAGGGAAGTCGGCATCGAGCTCTACCAGCAGCTGCTCGAGGAGGCGGTCACCGCCGCGCGCGAAGGCGGCGCCAAGGCCGACCAAGTCAGCGCCGAGTCCTGGACGCCGCAGATCTCGCTTGGCACCTCGGTGCTGATACCGGAGAGCTATGTCACCGACCTCAACCTGCGTCTCGGGCTCTATCGGCGCATCGCCCTGCTGGTCGACCGCGGCGAGATCGACGCCTTCGCCGCGGAGCTGATCGACCGCTTCGGCGCGCTTCCGGACGAGGTGCAAAACCTGTTGCAAACTATTGCAATTAAACAACTTTGCCGGGAAGCCGGGGTCGAGAAAATCGACGCGGGGCCGAAGGGCGCGGTCGTTGTGTTTCGCGAGAGCGCCATGGAGAACGTCGAGGCCCTGCTGCGCTTCGTTCAGGCCGAGTCCATGACGGTGCGGCTCAAGCCGGACGGCAAGCTGGTCTATCAGGAGAACTGGGCCGATCCGGCGCGCCGCGTGGCCGGCGTTCAGGAGCTTCTGGGCGAGTTGAAGGCGCTGCGCACCTAGCGCAGCCTGCGCACCGCCACTGGTTTCCAGGTCAGGAGGCTGAAGCCGGCGCGTCCTCGCGTCCCAGGTCGAAGAGCTGCAGCAGGACCTCGGGCGGGTGGGCGCCCGAAAGCACGTAGCGGCCGTTCCAGATGAAGGTGGGAACGCCCTGGATGCCAATGCGCCGCGCCTCGGCGTCCTCGTTGCGCACCGCTTCCAGGTCCTGGTCGCTCGCCAGGTAGTCCTGCGCCGCAGTGGGGTCCAGCCCGACCGTCTGCGCTACCGCGACAAGGGTCTCGGGATCGCCGATGTCCCGGCCGTCGAAGAAGTAGGCCGAAAACAGCGCCTCCACCACGGCCATCTGGCAGCCCTCTCGGCCTGCCCAGCGGATCAGGCGATGGGAATTGAGCGTATTGGGCGTCCGCCGGATGGCGTCGAAATTGAAGGCGATCCCCTCGGAGGCCCCGGCCTGCTCGACCTGCCCGTAGACCTGGCGGGCGCCTTCTCCGCCGCCGAATTTGAGCTCCAGGTAGCGGCGCCGATCCATGCCGTCGGCCGGCATCTCCGGATTGAGCTGGAAAGCGTGCCAGGTAACCTCCAGGTCGGGCTGGGGCCGCTCGGCGAGCGCGCGCTCCAGCCGGCGCTTGCCGATCAGGCACCAGGGGCAGATCGTGTCGGAGTAGATTTGTAGCTGCATGGCGCGGTCCTTTTCTCGCCCGGGGTGGGGTGCGCCGAAACAGGGGCGGGCCGACGCGGCGCGGCTCTGCGTCCTGTCGTCAGGCTGTGCGGGCTTGACCTGTCGAGAGCTGACATCGACCATAGCGCAGTTCAAGGATCTCCGCGGGCGAATTCGAAGGCATCCCGCGCTGTCCGGGAGTTTGTGCAGGGATATGGTGCAGGCGATGAATGACGCGGGGGCCGGGACAGGCGGGATCTACGACCAGGGGCTGGAGCAGAACGCGGCCAATACTGCGCCGCTGACTCCGATCAGCTTTCTCCGCCGGGCGGCCGCGGTCTACCCCGACAAGGTCGCCGTCGTTCACGGCGAGCTCCGCTACAGCTACCGCACATTCCACGAACGCGCCTGCCGTCTCGCCTCGGCGCTCCGCAAGCGGGGTATTGGGACCGGCGATACCGTTGCGGTGATGGCCCCCAACGTGCCGGCGTTGCTGGAAGCCCACTACGGCGTCCCCATGGCGGGCGCGGTGCTGAACGCGCTCAATGTCCGGCTGGACGCCAAGACCATCGCCTTCATCCTCGAGCACGGCGAGGCCAAGGTCCTGATCACCGACAAGGAGTTCTCGCCGGTGATCGGACCGGCGCTGGCCGCGCTCGACAACCCGCCATTGGTGATCGACATCGACGATCCTCTGGCCGAGTCCGGCGAACTTCTCGGCGCGCTCGACTACGAGGCGTTCCTGGCCGAGGGCGAGCCCGTCTTCGACGAGGTGCAGCCGGCGGAGGAGTGGCAGTCGATCTGCCTGCTCTACACCTCGGGCACGACGGGCAATCCCAAGGGCGTGGTCTACCACCACCGCGGCGCCTACCTGAACGCCCTGGGCAACCTCATCACCATGGGTCTCGGCAGAGACTCGGTTTACCTCTGGACCCTGCCGATGTTCCATTGCAACGGCTGGACCTTCACCTGGGCGGTGACCGCCGCCTCGGCGACCCACGTGTGCCTGCGCAAGGTCGAGGCCGGCGCGGTCTACCGGGCGATCGCCGAGGAGGGCATCACCCACATGTGCGGCGCGCCGATCGTCCTGACCATGCTGGCCCACGCGCCGGAGGCCGAGGGACAGCGGTTCGAGCGGACGGTCGAACTGGCGACCGGCGGCGCGGCGCCACCGAGCGCGACGATCGAGGCGATGGAGAAGATCGGCTTCCGCGTGACCCACCTCTATGGCCTGACCGAGTGCTACGGGCCGGCGACGGTCTGCGCCTGGCAGTCGGCCTGGGACGGCCTGCCGCTCGAACAGCGCTCCGGCTTCATGGCCCGGCAGGGGGTCAACTACCTGACGCTGGAAGAGATCAGGGTCGCCGATCCCGAGACCCTGGCCGAGGTGCCGTCGGACGGCGAGACCCTGGGCGAGCTGATGATGCGCGGCAATACCGTGATGAAGGGCTATCTGAAGAACCCGGACGCGACCGAGGCGGCGCTCGAGGGCGGATGGTTCCGCACCGGGGACCTCGCGGTGCGCCACGCCGACGGCTATGTCGAGGTCAAGGACCGCTCCAAGGACGTCATCATCTCGGGCGGCGAGAACATCTCAAGCCTGGAGATCGAGGAGACGCTCTACCGTCACCCCAAGGTCATGGAGGCGGCCGTGGTCGCCCGGCCCGATTCGAAGTGGGGCGAGACGCCCTGCGCCTTCGTCACCCTGAAGCCGGGGCAGGAGTCGACACAGGACGAGATCATCGCGTTCTGCCGCGACAACATGGCGCACTTCAAGGCGCCCAAGACCGTGGTCTTCCAAGGCCTGCCGAAGACCTCGACCGGCAAGATCCAGAAGTTCGTCCTGCGCGAGCAGGCCAAGGTTTTGTAGGCGCCGAGGGCCATGAACCCGACCGGTCCCTTCGATCTCGAAGGCAGAGCCGCCATCGTCACCGGCGCGTCGAGCGGGCTCGGCCGGCATTTCGCCATGACCCTGGCCCGGGCTGGCGCCAAGGTCGCCCTGGCCGCGCGGCGGCTCGACGCGCTCTGCGAGCTGGCGCGCGAGATCGAGGCCTTCGACGGCCGGGCGATCCCGATCGAACTGGACGTGACCAACGGCGAGTCCGTGAAGGACTGCGTGACCACGGCGGAGATGGAACTGGGGCACATCTCGATTCTGGTCAACAACGCGGGCATGGCTGAGACCAAGGCGGCCTTGGACATCGGCGAAGCGGACTGGGACCGGGTCGTGGACACCAACCTCAAGGGGGCCTGGCTGATGGCCCAGGAGACGGCCCGGCACATGGCCAAGCTCGGCCACGGCGGCAGCATCGTCAACGTGGCCTCGGTCCTGGGACTGCGGGCGACGGGCCGGCTCGCCCCTTACTGCGCCTCGAAAGCGGCTCTGGTCAACCTGACCCGGGCCCTGGCGATCGACCTGGCCCGCCACGACATCCGCGTGAACGCCCTGGCGCCCGGGTATGTCGAGACGGACATCAACCGCCTATTCATCCAGAGTCCCGACGGCGAGGCTCTGCGCAAGCGCATTCCGCAGCGCCGCTTCGGCCAGCCGGAGGATCTCGAGGGGGCGCTCCTGCTGCTGGCTTCCGACGCGTCGCGCTACATCAACGGCAGCGTCATCGTGGTCGACGGCGGCCATTCGGCGGCGCTCTGATGGACTTCACGCTCGACCCGGCGGTGGCGGAACTGCGGCAGCGCATCCGCCGTTTCGTTGCGGAGGAGATCCTGCCGCTGGAGGCCGACCCCTCGGCCTACGACGACCACGAGAACATCGCCGAGGCGCGCCTGCAGGCGCTGCGGGACAAGGTCAAGGCGGCCGGACTCTGGGCGCCCCAGATGCCCGAGGCGCGCGGCGGCCTGGGCCTCGACGTGGCCGGTATGGCGGTGTGCTACGAGGAGATGGGTCGTTCGATCTTCGGCCCGGTCGCCTTCAACTGCGCCGCGCCCGACGACGGCACCATGATCGCGCTCGAGAAGATCGCGACCGACGCTCAGAAGGCCCGGTGGCTCCAGCCGATCGTCGACGGCACGGTCCGCTCGGCCTTCGCCATGACCGAGCCGGCGCCGGGGGCCGGCTCCGACCCCGGCCTGATGCGGACCACGGCCGAGCGGCGCGGCGACCGCTGGGTGGTGAACGGCCACAAGTGGTTCATCACCGGCGCCGGCGTCGCCCGGCACTTCATCCTGATCGCCCGGACCTCGGACGATCAGCGCAAGGGACTGACCGCCTTCCTGGTCGAGCGGGACCGGCCGGGCCTGGAGATCGGGCGCCGGATACCGATTATGGGACCGGAGGAACACGGCGGCCATTGCGAGGTCTTTCTGCGCGACCTGGAGATCCCGGACGAGGACCGGCTCATGGGGGTCGGCGACGGCCTGAAGGTGACCCAGATCCGCCTGGGGACGGCGCGCCTGACCCACTGCATGCGCTGGCTCGGCATGGCCAAGCGCGCGCTCGAGATCGCCGCGCCCTACGTCTCCGAGCGCCGCAGTTTCGGCAGCACCCTGGCCGAGCACGAGGGCGTCCAGTGGATGCTGGGCGAGGCGGCCATGGAGATCGAGGTCGGCCGGCTGCTGACCATGAAGGCGGCGGTCAAGCTGGACCAGGGCGACTTCGCCCGCAAGGAGGTCTCGATGGCCAAGGTCCAAGTCTCCGAGACGTTGCACAAGGCGATCGATACGGCGATCCAGCTGCTCGGCGCCAAGGGCTACGCCAAGGACACGCCGCTCGAGTGGATGTACCGCTACGCCCGACAGGCCCGCCTGGTGGACGGCGCCTCGGAGGTCCACAAGATGGTCCTGGCCCGCGCCTTCCTGGCCGAGGGGCACGACTTCTGGGGTTGGCCGTGAGCGCGCCGGCCGAGGGGCTGCCGGCCCGCAAGAGCGCCCTCGAGGCCTTCGTCAAGCGGGCGAGCGGGGCCGAAGCGGTCGAGGTGCGTTCGACCCGCACCCTGACAGGCGGCGCGATCCAGGAGAACTGGCTGGTCGAGATCGAGGTCCGGGGCGGCGCGCTGGACGGGCGCCACGAGCTGGTGCTGCGCACCGACGCGCCCTCGGGCGTCGCGGTCAGCCTGTCCCGGGCGCAGGAGTTCCGGCTCCTGCAGGCGGCCTGGGAAGCCCGGGTCACCGTGCCGGAGCCGCTCCTGCTGTGCGAGGACGCGGGCGTCCTGGGCAAGCCTTTCTACCTGATGCGGCGGGTCGGCGGGACCGCGGTCGGCTACGGA
>JASJEC010000023.1 GCA_030064845.1 Kiloniellales bacterium | reverse complement strand
ACGTTGGCCCCGGTATCGGCCGCGACCTCGGCCAGCACGCCCGCCGCGGTGGCGTTGACCTCGAGCGTCACCTTGTCGGTCTCGAGCTCGACCAGGGGCTCGTCGAGCGACACCGCGTCACCGACCTTCTTGAGCCACTGAGCGACCGTCGCCTCGCTGACCGACTCACCCAGCGTGGGGACCACGATATCCGTTGCCATGCTGCTCTCGTCTCGCTCCGTCTTTCAGCTCTCGGTGGGCTCGCCGCGCTACTTCGCGCCGGCCCTGGACGCGGGCTTGCTGCCCGACTTCGCCGGCGCCTGCGCCGGCCCGCCCTCGGCGCCGTTCTTCCGGGCCGCGTGGGCCGCCTTGCGGGCCGCGATCCGCTTGACCGCCTTCTTGCCCAGGGTCAGCGCGTCCTCGATCAGGGCGGCCTGCTCGATCTGGTGCTTTCGGTTGGAGCCGGTCGCCGGCGAGGCTGCCGAGGGCCGCCCGGCGTAACGCGGCCGCGGGTTCTTGCAGCCGGCCTCCTCGGCGACCTCCTCGATGAAGGAGTTGGCGAAGGCCCAGGCGCCCATGTTGCGCGGCTCCTCCTGGCACCAGACCAGGTCGCAGTGCTTGTACTGCGCCAGCTCGGACACCAGGGCGTCGGCCGGGAAGGGATAGAGCTGTTCCAGGCGCAGGAAGTGAATGTCGGCGATGCCGCGCTTCTCGCGCTCCTCCAGGAGGTCGTAGTAGACCTTGCCGGTGCAGAGCACGACCTGCTTGGCGTCCTTCGGATCGGACGGCAGCTGGTCGCAGTGCAGCACCCGGTGGAAGGTGCTGCCCGGGCCGAAGAGCTCCATGGAGGAGACGCAGCGCTTGTGTCGCAGCAGGGACTTGGGCGTCATGATGACGAGCGGCTTGCGGAACTCGCGGTGCAGCTGCCGCCGCAGGACGTGGAAGTAGTTGGCCGGGGTCGAGCAGTTGACCACCTGAAGGTTGTCCTCGGCGCAGAGCTGGAGAAAGCGCTCGAGGCGGGCCGAGGAGTGCTCCGGCCCCTGGCCCTCGTAGCCGTGGGGCAGCAGCATGGTAAGCCCCGACATGCGCAGCCACTTGGATTCGCCGCTCGAGATGAACTGGTCGATGATGATCTGGGCGCCGTTCGAGAAGTCGCCGAACTGCGCCTCCCAGAGCACCAGGGCGCGCGGCTCGGCCAGGGAGTAGCCGTATTCGAAGCCGAGCACGGCCAGCTCGCTGAGCGGCGAGTCGATCACCTCGATCTTCGCCTGGTCCTCGCTGATGTGGTTCAGCATGACGTGGCGGTCTTCGGTCTCCTGATCGACCAGGCAGGCGTGGCGCTGGGAGAAGGTGCCGCGATTGCAGTCCTGCCCAGACAGGCGCACCGGATGGCCCTCGACCAAGAGGCTGCCGAAGGCCAGCGCCTCGGCGGTCGCCCAGTCGATGCCCTCGCCGGTCTCGATCATCTTCCGCTTGGCCTCGAGCTGGCGCAGGATCTTGCGGTTGGCGTTGAAGCCCATGGGCACGCGGACCAGCGCCTGGCCGACCTCGCGCAGGGTCTCCAGCGGCAGGGCGGTCTCGCCCCGGCGCGCGCCGAAGTCCCGCGTCCGGTCGAGACCGGACCAGACGCCTTCCAGCCAGTCGGCCTTGTTCGGCTTGTAGGCCCGCGCCGCCTCGAAGTCCTCTTCGAGCCTCGCCTCCATCTGGCCGGTCAGCTGCGTCGCTTCGTCCGCCGCCACCGAACCCTGGCTGATCAGGCGGTCGGCGTAGATCTTGCGCGCGGTCGGGTGCTTGGCAATCGCCTTGTACATCAGCGGCTGGGTGAAAGCCGGCTCGTCGCCCTCGTTATGACCGAAGCGCCGGTAGCAGAACATGTCGATCACGACGTCCTTGCGGAAGGTCTGGCGGAACTCGGTCGCGATCCGCGCGACGTGGACCACGGATTCCGGGTCGTCGCCGTTGACGTGGAAAATTGGCGCCTGGATGATCTTGGCGGTATCCGAGCAATAGGGCCCGGAGCGGGAGTTCACCGGGTTGGTGGTGAAGCCGATCTGGTTGTTGACGATGAAGTGGATCGTCCCGCCGATCGCGTAGCCCTTGAGCTCGGAGAGGTCGAGCGTCTCGGGCACCAGGCCCTGGCCCGAGAAGGCGGCGTCGCCGTGCATCAGGAGCGCCATGACCTGGGTCCGGTCGGTGTCCTTGAGCTGGGCCTGCTTGGCGCGGACCTTGCCGACCACCACGGGATTGACCGCCTCCAGGTGCGAGGGATTGGCGGTCAGCGAGAGGTGCACCACGTTGCCGTCGAACTCGCGGTCGGTCGAGGTGCCCAGGTGGTACTTGACGTCGCCCGAGCCGCCGATGTCCTCGGGGTGCGCGGCGCCGCCCTGGAACTCCGAGAAGATCGCCGTGAAGGGCTTGCCCATGAAGTTGGCGAGCACGTTCAGCCGGCCCCGGTGGGGCATGCCCAGCACGACCTCCTTCAGGCCGAGCTGACCGCCGCGCTTGAGGATCTGCTCCAGCGCGGGGATCATGGCCTCGCCGCCGTCCAGCCCGAAGCGCTTGGTGCCGGTGTACTTCTTGTTGAGGAACTGCTCGAAGATCTCGGCGGCGGTGAGGCGCTCCAGGATCGCCCGCTTGCCTGTCTCGGTGAAATCCGTCCGGTTGTGGATCGATTCGATGCGCTCCTGAATCCAGGCCTTCTGCGCCGGGTCCTGGATGTGCATGTACTCGACGCCGATCTTGCCGCAGTAGGTCTCGCGCACCGCCTTCATGATCTCGTGCAGGTTCGCGGTCTCCAGGCCGAGCACGTTGTTGATGAAGATCGGCCGGTCCATGTCGGCCTCGGTGAAGCCGTAGGTCTTGGGATCGAGCTCGGGGTGGGGCTCGTGGGGCTTCAGCCCGAGGGGATCCAGGTCGGCCTCGAGGTGGCCGCGCACCCGGTAGGCGCGGATCAGCATCAGCGCGCGGATCGAATCCAGCGTGGCGGTACGGATCTGCTCGGCGGTGGTCCCGTCGCCCACGGGCAGCGCGGCGGCGACCGCCGTGGCCCCGGCCCCGTTCATGGCGCCGAGAAGGGCCTTCGCCTCCTCGTCGAGATCGCCGAAAAGACGGCGCCACGGCTCGGCGACGGAATCGGGCGCTGTCAGGAACTCCCGATAGAGTTCCCCGACTTCCTGCGCAGTGGGATTCGACATTGGCTCACTCGGCCGAGCCGCGGCGGCCCAGCCGCCTCCTTACAGTGTTCCGTTCTGCTTCGGGCTCACGCGCCCATGGCCTTCAACATAGTGCTGCCGAGCGCCGCGGGCGAGTCCGCAACCGCGATCCCAGCGCCCTTCATGGCCTCGATCTTGTCCTCGGCGCCGCCCTTGCCGCCCGAGATGATCGCGCCGGCGTGGCCCATGCGGCGGCCCGGCGGGGCGGTGCGGCCGGCGATGAAGCCGACCAGGGGCTTCTTGGACTTGGACCGCCGGTAGAACTCGGCCGCCTCTTCCTCGGCGCTGCCGCCAATCTCGCCGATCATGATGATGCCCTCGGTCTCCTCGTCCGCGAGGAACAGCTCGAGGCAGTCGATGAAGTTGGTGCCGTTGACCGGGTCGCCGCCGATGCCGATGCAGCCGGTCTGGCCGAGGCCGGCCGCCGTGGTCTGGGCGACCGCCTCGTAAGTCAGCGTGCCCGAGCGCGACACCACGCCGATCTTGCCCCGGGCGTGGATGTGGCCCGGCATGATGCCGATCTTGCATTCTTCGGGCGTGATCACGCCGGGGCAGTTCGGCCCGACCAGGCGGGTCTTGGAGCCCTCCAGCGAGCGCTTGACCTTGACCATGTCGAGCACCGGAATGCCCTCGGTAATGCAGACCGCCAGGGCGACCTCCGCGTCGATCGCCTCCAGGATGGCGTCGGCCGCAAAGGGCGGCGGGACGTAGATCACCGAGGCGTCGGCGCCAGTCGCTTCCACCGCCTCGGCGACGGTATCGAAGACCGGCAGGTCGAGGTGGCTGGTGCCGCCCTTGCCCGGCGTCACGCCGCCGACCATGTTGGTGCCGTAGGCGATCGCCTGTTCCGAGTGGAAGGTGCCCTGGGACCCGGTGAAGCCCTGGCAGATGACCTTGGTGTTCTTGTCGACCAGGACCGCCATCACGCCGCCTCCTTCACCGCTTGGACCACCTTCTCCGCCGCGTCGGCCAGATCGTCAGCGGAGGTGATCGGAAGCCCCGACTCGGCCAGGATCTTCTTGCCGAGATCAACGTTGGTTCCTTCCAGGCGAACCACGAGGGGCACGTGGAGCGAGACCTCCTTGGCCGCCGCAACCACGCCCTCGGCGATCACGTCGCAGCGCATGATGCCGCCGAAGATGTTGACCAGGATGCCCTCGACGTTCTCGTCCGAGAGGATGATCTTGAACGCTGCGGTCACCCGCTCCTTGGTCGCGCCGCCGCCGACGTCGAGGAAGTTGGCCGGCTCGCCGCCGTAGAGCTTGATGATGTCCATGGTCGCCATGGCCAGGCCGGCGCCGTTGACCATGCAGCCGATGTTGCCGTCGAGCTTGATGTAGTTGAGCTCGTGGCGCGCCGCCTCGAGCTCCATCGGGTCTTCCTCGTCCTCGTCGCGCATGCCGGCCACGTCCTTGTGGCGGAACAGCGCGTTGTCGTCGAAGTTCATCTTGGCGTCGAGCGCGATCACCTCGCCGGCGCCGGTCACGACCAGAGGGTTGACCTCGACCAGCGAGGCGTCGAGCTGGTTGAAGGCCCGGTACATGGCGAGCAGGAACTTGACCGCCGACTTGATCTGGCCGCCCTCGAGACCGAGGCCGAACGCGATCTGGCGCGCGTGGTAGGGCATCATGCCCTGGGCCGGGTCGATCGCCACCTTGATGATCTTCTCCGGCGTCTTGGCCGCCACCTCCTCGATGTCCATGCCGCCCTCGGTCGAGGCCATGATCGTGATCCGGCTGGTCGCCCGGTCGATCAGCAGGCTGAGATAGAGCTCGCGGGCGATGTCGCAGCCTTCCTCGATGTAGAGCCGCTTGACCTCCTTGCCGGCGGCGCCGGTCTGCTTGGTCACCAGGACGTGACCCAGCATCTTGCGCGACTCTTCCTTGACCTCGTCGAGCGACTTGCAGATGCGCACGCCGCCCTTGCCGTCGGGATCGTCCTTGAAGCGGCCCGCGCCCCGCCCGCCGGCATGGATCTGCGACTTGACCACGCAGACCGCCGTGCCCAGCTCGCGCGCCGCGTTCTCCGCCTCCTCGGGCGTGAACGCGGGAATGCCGCGCGGCGTCGCGACGCCGAATTTCTGGAGCAGGCTCTTCGCCTGATACTCGTGAATGTTCATCGAAGTCGTTCCAACAGCAATGGACGAAAGTTGGCCGAAGCGTTCCCTGGTTCCGGACGACGGCGGCCGCGCGGGAATATGGCTCCCCCCGCGCGCACTCTAACACCCCCCGGGGAGGGTTCAACCGCCGGTCGGGAAATAGTCCGTAAGAGGCCTTCCGGCGGCATCATGGGCGCGGCAGCGGCTTGGCGAAGAGGAAAAGGCATCCGACCCCAGAATCGTTAGGATCAAATGAAGCGCCTAGGCCGAATCGGTGTTAACGGGGAGAGCGCGTTCGCGAAAGGCATTCAGCATGGCGACGATCTCCGGTAGGGGCGCGTCGTAGCCGTCGGTGATCATGCCCTTTCGCGGACTGTCCGGCTTCTGTCCCGGCCAATGGAAAGCAATGTTCGGCGGGAACTGCTTCGCCTCGAGATCAAACTCCGGGAGATCGCGCCAGAGCCACCGGCGCGTCTTGAACATCCTCGAATCGGTCAGGCCTTCCCGGTCGAGCCTGAGATAGACCCGTTGGAGCAAGCGCTGGTCGGTTATCGCAGCCACCGCCGTGAACAACAGGGTGAAGAGCACATATCCGGCGCCGCTCCAAAGGAGATAGTTGCCGTCGGAGGCCCAGAGCGAGGACCACGGCACGCCATGGTAGAAATGACGAACCGCGACTTGTCCCAACCAGATAAGGGAGCATGCGACCGCGCAATAGAGGAAACAAAATCGCCACCCGGTGGTCTTTCCGGGATCAGCACGAAAGGTGACGACCTCCGGCAAAGCCTGTTGGGCCATACCACTCCCGACGTCATCAAGTTGCAGACGATTATAGGGGTGGTAGCCCAAACTTGATAAAGGTCGGGTAAAGCCGAACCCCCTAGGCACCCAGCTTCTTGCAGGCCTCGACGAGGTCTTCCACCGCGGCGACCGACTTGTCGAGCATGCCTTGCTCGTCGCCGCTCAGCTTGAGTTCCACCACCCGCTCGATGCCGCCGGCGCCGATCACCGCCGGCACGCCGATGAACATTCCCTTCACGCCATACTGGCCGTCGAGGTGCGCGGCGCAGGGCAGCACCCGCTTCTTGTCCTTGAGGTAGGACTCGGCCATGGCGATCGCCGAGGCGGCCGGGGCGTAGAAGGCCGAGCCGGTCTTCAAGAGCCCGACGATCTCGGCGCCGCCGTTACGGGTCCGGTCGACGATGGCGTCGAGCCGGTCCTGGCTCATCCAGCCCATCTCAACAAGGTCGGGCAGCGGGATGCCGGCGACCGTCGAGTAGCGGGTCACCGGCACCATGGTGTCGCCGTGGCCGCCAAGCACGAAGGCCGTCACGTCCTCGACCGAGACGTTCATCTCCTCCGCGAGGAAGTGGCGGAAGCGCGCGGAGTCGAGCACGCCGGCCATGCCGACGATCTTGTGGGCTGGCACGCCCGAGGCGCGCTGCAGCACCCAGACCATGGCGTCGAGCGGGTTGGTGATGCAGATCACGAAGGCGTCGGGGCAGTTCTTCTTGATGCCCTCGCCGACCGCGCCCATCACCTTGGCGTTGATGTCGAGCAGGTCGTCGCGGCTCATGCCCGGCTTGCGCGGCACGCCGGCGGTGACGATGACGACGTCGGCGCCCGCGATCACGCTGTAATCGCTGCCGCCGGCCATCTTGGCGTCGAAGCCCTCCACCGGCGCGCTCTGGGCGATGTCCAGCGCCTTGCCGTCGGGAATGCCCTCGGCGATGTCGAACAGCGCGATGTCGCCCAGTTCCTTGAGGCCGGACAGCAGCGCGAGCGTGCCGCCGATCTGCCCAGCGCCGATCAGCGCGATCTTGTTGCGTGCCATAGCGTAGTTTCTCCGGAGCGAGTGTGACGAGCGGGGAGACGGCCCCGAATACCAGGTTGTGGTAACGCGTAATCTCCCGCTGGGCAAGACACGCGGCATGGCAGGCGCGTCACCGGGCGATGGATCGCCCGCGCAATTCGATGCGACCCGGATTGGCTCTAGGCCGCGCGGTGCTGCGCCTCGATGTAGTCCTTGGAGCGCATCTCCATCAGGCGGCTCACCGTGCGCTCGAACTCGAAGGCGCCGTCGCCGCTCGGGTAGAGCTTCTCCGGCGGCGCCTCGGCCGAAATGATCAGCTTCACCCGCTTCTCGTAGAGCGCGTCGATCAGGGTCATGAAGCGCCGCGCCTCGTTGCGCCGCGCCTCGTTCAAGGTGGGCACGCCGGAAAGCACCAGGGTGTGGTAGCGCTCGGCGATCGCCAGGTAGTCGCCGGCACCGAGCGGGTTCTCGCAGAGCTCGGCGAAAGTAAAGCGCGCCACGCCGCGCGCCGCCGTGGCGACCGGGATCGAGCGGCCCTTGAAGGCGATCTCGTCCGGCGCGGCTGCGGCGCCCTCGGTGAGGCGCCGGAACGCCTCGTCGAGCCCGGAATCGGCGCGCGGGCCCAACGGCGCGTAGTAGGTCGTGATATCGAGCATTCGCGCCTGGCGGTAGTCGCGCCCGTTGTCGAGGTGGAGGACGTCGAGGCGCCGCTTCAAGAGCGCGATGAAGGGCAGGAATCGCTCGCGCTGCAGGCCGCCGGTATAGAGGTCGTCGGGCGGCCAGTTCGAGGTCGAGACCATGACCACCCCCAGCTCGAACAGGGTCTCGAACAGCCGGCCGAGAATCATGGCGTCGGCGATGTTGACCACGTGGAACTCGTCGAAGCAGAGCAGCCAGGCCTCTGCTGCCAGTTCCTCCGCCAGCTCCGGCAGGGGATCGGCCTTCGATCCCTTGCTCTTGGCCCGCCACGCGTGAAGGCGGTCGTGCACCTCTTGCATGAAGGCGTGGAAGTGGACCCGCCGCTTGCGCTCGACCGGCGTGGTTTCGAAGAAGATGTCCATCAGCATGGACTTGCCGGTGCCGACGCCGCCGAAGATGTAGAGGCCCTGGGGCGCCTCGGCCTTGCGCCGGGCGAGGCCGAACCGTGCCTTCCAGCCGCCTCGGCCGGTGGCCGGATCGTAGCCGTTGAGCGCATGGGCCAGGCTCTGCAGCTTCTCGACCGCCAGCTCCTGGGCCGGGTCGGCCTTGAGCTCGCCGGCACGCCGGCGGGCGCGGTAGACGGGCAAGGGGCCTGGGGTCGCGGATTCGGTCATGGCTGCGTGGTCGCCGAGCGGAAACGGAGACTTCTCTCGCGGCCCGCGCCGGCCTGTCAACGGCTGGCGATGATCTCAGGCAAGGATCAAGGAACGCTGAAGGGCTCGGCCCAGCCGGTTAGGAGACGGTCAAGCGATCCCGTGCGAAGCTTGCAGTCTCAATGGGATGACGAAGCCATGCTCGAAGTGACACAGGAAGCGGTGCTTGCCTGCATCTTCGACAAGCACAACGAGACGCGGAAAATCTGGACGCCGACGACCCTGATCGACCGTATGGGGATCGCACGTCAGCGGAGTGCACGCAGCGATCGGAGACGGCTGGCGAGAAAGCGCGCGAAGACGGTCCTCCACGAACTCTGGCCGCAGGGACGGCTGCTGCGCAAGATAGAGCCGGATACCCGCGGCCCCGGACCGGAGATCGCCTATCTCCGGCCCGAGGATGCCCCCGGCAAGTTCCTCGTGCCCTGCCGCGAATGCCACGAGCCCTGCCCGTCGTTCGGCGAGCGGGATCTCCTCTGCGAGGCCTGCGGGGCGGCCAGAAGGCCTTAGCGCCCTCCGGCGACACGCAGGATCGCGCCGGTGGTGTAGGAGGCCGCGTCCGACAGCAGCCAGAGGATCGGCTCGGCGATCTCCTCGGGCTCGGCGGCGCGGCCGATCGGCACCTTGGGCGCCTCCTCCTCGATCCGCTTGGGCAGGCCCGAGTCGGCGTGGATCCGGGTCTTGACGAAACCGGGCGCGACGGCGTTGACCCGGATGCCCTCGCCGGCCACCTCCTTGGCGAGACCCAGGGTGAAGCTGTCGACCGCGCCCTTGGCCGCCGCGTACCAGACGTACTGGCCCGGGCTGCCGATCGTCGCCGCGCCCGAAGACAGGTTGACGATCGCCCCGCCCATTCCGCCGAGCCGGGTCGACATGCGCCGCACCGCCTCGCGGCAGGGCCAGATGACGCCGTAGACGTTGGTGTCGACGATGTGCCGGACACGCTCCGCCGGCACGTCGGCCAGGCGGTCGACCTGCCCGGCGACGCCCGCATTGTTGACCAGGGCGGTCACCGGCCCGAGCTCCCGGCCGGCGGTCTCGAAGAGGCGCGCCACCTCGTCCTCGCGGGAAACGTCGGCCTGGACCGGAATCGCGCGGCCGCCGTTCCCGGTGATGGACTGCACGACGGCTTGCGCCGCCTCTCCATCCGCACGGTAGTTGACGCAGACGGCGTAGCCCTGGGCAGCGCCCAAGCGCGCGGCAGCCGCGCCGATCCCGCGCCCGCCGCCGGTGACGATCAGGACCCTGCTCATTCCGCTGGCTCCGCTACAGGTGCGATCTTTCGCTTGGCCGGCGCCAGCACGAGGAAGTTGCCGAACAGCACCAGGGCGACGCCGGCGGCCGCGCCCGGGGTCCAGACGTAGCCCTCGAAGAGAGTCGAGAGGCCGAGCGCGATGATCGGGAAGAGCACCGTGGCGTAGGCCGCGCGCTCGGCGCCGATCCGCCCGAGCAGGGTGAGATAGGCGCCGAAGGCGATCAGCGAGCCGACCCCGACCAGGTAGAGCAGCGAGGCCGTGTAGGGCAGGCGCGGGTCGAAGGTGAAGACGCTGCCGGCGGCGAGCGCGAGAACCAGAAGCCAGGCCGTGCCGTAGAGCATGCTCCAGGCGGTGCCGGCGACGATCGGCAGGCCGCGGGCCTGGACCCGCGCCGAGACCATGTTGCCGAGCGAGAAGCAGAGGGCGCCGCCCAGCCCGAGCAGAAGCCCGAGCGTCTTGCCGTCGGACAACCCGAAGGCGGCGACCTCGGGCCAGAAGACCGTCGTGATGCCGGCGAAGCCGCAGAGCGCGCCGAGCAAGACCCGCGGGTTCAGGCCGCGCCCCAGGAAGATCCGGCCGTTGAAGATGTTGAGGATCGAGACCGTCGAGAAGAGCACCGCGAGCAGGCCGGTCGTGACGTGCTCTGCCGCCAGGTAGTAGGCGTAGAAGTTGGTCGAGAACATGCAGACGCCCATCGCCGCGAAGGCGAGATGGTCGCGCCGCGCGAAGCCCAGGCGCTCGCGGCGCCAGGCCGCCCAGAGGAAGACCAGCAGCGCCGCCAGGGCGAAGCGGTAGACCAGCGAGGCCTCGGGCGCCACCACGCCGAGCTGGAACTTGATCGCGAGCCAGGTCGTGCCCCAGGCGAGCACGACGACGAGATAGAGCAGAACATCGAACACGGGGAGGCCCGCCTGACGAAAAGGATCTCATCCACGCTACGCGCGGGACGGCCGGTGCAGCAAGCGCGACCTCTGCATCCCTGCCCTGCGCCGCCCTTATGCATTGCTTAAGTCGGCGAGCCTAGCTTGGGCCGCGGGCCCGGAGGCGCCTTATGAGCTCTGCCCACCACTTCGTCGATCTCGCGTTCCACGCCTTCTACGGCATCATGCGTCGCTTCAGGCGGCGCCGGCTGGCCCGTGAGAATCTGCGCTGGGAGCGGCCCGATCCGCTGGCCGGCGAACGCAGCCTTCAGGCGCTTGCCCGTGACTACTTCTTCTACGACCTGATCGCCGGCTTCCTTTGCTTTCTGCTGGCGCCGCCTCTGGTCTTACTCTGGCTGGGCCTGTTCCAGGCGATGGGGCTCTGGTTCACGCCCGATCCCGGCGCGAGCGAGCGCCTGCTCCGGCCGGGGGTCTGGGCCTGGGCGCTGCCGGCGCTGTTCGCCGGTCTTGCGTGCCTGGCGCCGCTGATGCACCTCCTGATGAAGCCGCTCCTGGCCGAGCGCTACGCGGAGTACATCTTCTACGCCAGGAAACTGGCGGGCTTCGACGTGGTCCTCGTGGTCAAGGCTTTGACCGCGCTGATCGCCGTCGCCGCCCTCTGCGGCGCACTGCTGTTCAGCTCCACCTTCACCGCCTTCCTCGACGACCGCATCGTGATCAAGCCGGTCCTGGCGGAACCGCGCAGCTACGGCTACGGAGAGATCGTCACGATCCGCAGCGTTCCCGCCGGAGACCAGAGTCATCGGAAGCCGAGCGAACGGCGGCCCGGCCACTACGAGATCCTGTTCCGCGACGCCACCCTGTGGCGCAGCACGGAGGGCCTGCGCGACTCACTGCCGGCCTGCGACTACCACGCGCTCGCCTGGGCGGCCGCGCGCGCCGGCAAGAGGATCACCGGGCCCGACATCCGGTTGGGCGAGCACGCGCGCTGCGACTAAGTCCCGTCCGGCGCTACTCGGCGGCGCTGGCCATGTCGCCGGTGAATGCCGCCTCCATCTCGCGGCGGACCCGCAGGGTCTGGTCAGACTCGTCGAGCGCCACGTCGGCCCAGGTAACCGCTTCGCCCTCGGCCACGTCGCGGACCAGCTCGACCCCGTGTGCGAGACCGATCGGCAGGGCGCCCTTGGCCAGGCTGTCGGCCGCCGGCATGAGACGGCCCCAGACCGTGTAGCCGCCCTCCCCGTCCAGGACCTCGCCGGCCTTGAGCGCGCGCTTGGCGACCGCCGCCACGTCGCCGCGGAATCCCGTGGCCGCGCCGGTCGACTCGCCGCGCAGGGCGGCGGAAAGCACCGAGATCCCGAGCTCGAGGCCGATCAGGTGATAGGGCTTGTACATGGCGGCGGTGCGGCCGCTCGGGTCGACCGCCAGGCCGTACTCGCCGAAGCAGCGGGCGGTGTAGTCCGACGGTGCTTCGAAGACGACGTAGACGCCCCAGCGCAGGTCGCGCTCGACCGGGGAGCCGTCGCGCTGCACCGAGGAGATCACCTCGACCTGGCCCTTGTGGACCAGCGTGCCGCCCTCGCTTGCGGGCCTAAGGACGGTCGCCAGCTCCTCGGTGCCACAGGGTGGGAAGACCAGGCCGCCGGGCGCTGGGGTGAGGCCGGTGGCGTTGGCGACGGCCGCCATCTCGATTCCCGACTTGGTGCCATCCACGAAGGAGTTGAACATCTGCGGGTTCATGCCGCCGGCCGCCGCGGCCTCCGGCGTGATGCCGAAGTGGGTCCAGACCGTGTCCGGCGTCGAGGCGTGGAAGGCCGGCAGGTACTTGGTGCCCTTGCCGGCCGCGACCACGGGCAAGCCGGCGGCCCGGGCCCAGTCGACCAGCTCGCAGATCATCGCCGGCTGGTCTCCGTAGGCGAGCGAGTAGACAAGGCCGGCCCGGCGCGCCTCGCGGGCCAGCAGCGGCCCGGCCAGGACATCGGCCTCGACGTTGACCATCACGATGTGCTTGCCCTCGCGGCAGGCGGCGCGGGCGTGGGCGATCCCGGCGGCGGGATTGCCTGTCGCCTCGATCACCACCTCGACTTCGGGCGCGGCGATCAGCGCGTCGGAATCCTCGCTCAGCGTGACCTCGGCAGCCTCGTCCGAGGACCAGCCGGTCGCCACCAGCGCGGCCCGCGACCGCTCGACGCTGAGATCGGCGATCCAGGTCACCTGAAGCCCTGGCGTCGCCCGTGCCTGGGCCAGGAACATGGAGCCGAACTTGCCGGCCCCGATCAGGCCCGCCGTCACCGGCTTGCCGGCGGCCGCCCGCTCTTGCAGGAGGGCGTAGAGGTTCATGGTCGGTGCCTCCTCATGCCTGCGCTCGCTCAAACGATAATGCTTCGGCGCCCGCCCCGAAGAGCGATGCGACCCTCACCCTTCGACAGGCTCAGGATGAGGGAGGATAGATTGGGCGACAACTGCACGCACCAATACTTGTTTCACCACGCCGGCAACAATCACCCCTCACCCTGAGCCTGTCGAAGGGTGACGGTCCCGGCTAGCCACCATTTCAGCCGGCTACTCCGCCGCCTGGCCGGCGCGGGCGAGGGCCGCGAGGCAGTCGTCGGAGAGCGGCTCGATCGGCGTGAAGTCGCGGTGGGCGATCCACTCGGCGCGCTTGAACCGGCGGATGTGGTTCTCGACGTGGCAGAGGCTCAGATAGACGATGGTGCGGCTCCAGGGGCTGATGTTGGGCGGCGAGGCGTGCACCAGGTTGCAGTGGAACAGCAGCACCGAGCCCGCCGGCCCCTTGGGCGCGACCATGCCGCCGCGCTCGGCTAACTCCGTGATCTTCGCCTTGTCCAGGGTCCAGAGCGGGTAGGAGGTTGTCGCCAGGTCGTGCCCCGCCTCGTAGACGCCTTCGCGGTGGCTCTTGGGGATGAACATCAGCGGGCCGTTGAACTCGGTCACCTCGTCGAGGAAGAGCGCGATGTTCATGGCCCTGGGCTCGGGCATGAGATCGTCGCGCGCCCAGGTGCCGTAGTCCTGATGCCATTGCCAGACGTCGCCGTCGAAGGCCGCCTTGCCGTTGATCTTGAACTGGTGGATGTAGACCGGCCCGCCCAAGAGCTGCTGGACCGGCTCGATCAGCCGCGGATGGCCGCCCAGGCGGCCGAAGGCCTCGTTGTAGTGGTGGGCGGCGAAGGCGGTGCGCACGGCCTTGCCGTCCTTCTCGCGCCAGACCTCCTCGCGCTCGTCGGCGAAGATGCGCGGCACCTCGCGGTTGAGCACGGCGACCTCCTCGGCGTCGAAGACGTCCGGCAGGAAGAGATACCCCTCCTCCTCGAAGCGGGCGATCTGCTCTTCGGTCAGTTTCATGCGCTTTCTCTCCCGATGGCGTCGCCATCCCGTTCCGCCGCCAGAGCCAGCAGGCAGTCCTCGGCCAGCGCCTCGATCGGCGTGAAGTCCCGTCCCGCGTGGTGCCAGGCGCGACCGCCGCCGACGCAGGCGTTGGAGACCGCGTTGTAGATAGCGTAGATCACCGCCCGGCGCAGCGGCGTGATGTTGTTGGCCGAGCCGTGCACGATGTTGCAGTGGAGGAAGGCGACCGAGCCGGGCGGGCCGGTTAGGGCCTTCAGCCCCCGCGCCTCGACCATGGCCTTGAGCGTCGGCGGATCGATCTCCAGCAGGGTATAGCCCTCGTCGGCGCGGTCGAGCGTCACCTCGTCGACCAGGCCGTGGCTCTGTGAGCCGGGCACCACAAGCAGCGGGGCGTTGGCGGCGCTCGCCTCGTCGAGGAAGACCGCGGTGACCAGGGCGCGGGGCTCGGGCATGGCGTCGGAGTGGTGCCAGCTGGCGAAGTCCTGGTGCCAGCTCCAGGTCTCGCCGGCGAAATCCAGCTTGGGGTTGAGCCGCATCTGGTGGATGTAGATCCCGTCCCGGAGGAGCTGTTCGGCCGGGCCGACCAGCTTGGGGTGGCGGCTCAGGCGCCGATAGGCCTCGGAGAACGCGTGGCTGCCGTACATCACCCGCACCGCCTCGTCCCCGTCTGCCTCGCGCACCACCTCGGGGCCCGTCCGCGCCAGCAGGCCCGGCAGGTCGCCCAGCAAGGGCGATATCTCCGCGCCCGAGAGCAGCGCGGGGAAGAAGAGATAGCCCTCGGCTTCGAAGCGCGCGATCTCGGCGTCGCTCAGGCGCATGGCGGCGGCCTCCCGGTTGGCTGCGCATTCTAGTCCCCGCCATCCCTTCGGGGAAGGGCCGGGACACGCCGCCCTAGCGCCGCGCCCGCGCTTCTTCTATCACTGGCGCAAGCCTGTGAAACAAAACGGAAGGGGCGGGACATGAACGAGGACGTGTTCAACATGGAGCTGCGCAAGTTCCTGAAAAAGGTCGGGGTGACCTCGCAGCGGGAGATCGAGGGCGCGGTCCGCGCCGCGCTCGACTCGGGCAAGCTGAGCGGCACGGAGACCCTCAAGGCCAAGGTCCGGCTGACCGTCGAGGGGCTCGACCTGGGCCAAGACATCGAGGGCGAGATCGCGCTGAGTTGATTGGTCTCTAGTCCGGGGCAGACGCCGCGGCATAGGCCGGCGGCAACGCCAAGCCCTTGCCGGCCATGACCGCGCGCAGTCGGTCGGGATAGTCGGTGATGATGCCGTCGACGCCGAGATCGATCAGCGATGCCATGTCGGCCGGGCGGTTGACCGTCCAGGGGACGACCCGGAGGCCGAGGTTCCTGGCCTCGCGCAGGTCGGGCGCTCGGAGATCGCGGTAGTAGGGCGACCAGACCGCGCCGCCCGCCGCCTTGATCATCTCCGCGATCGAGCCTTCGAAGGCGTCGATGTCGAAGCCGGCGGTCCAGGGCGAGACGCCGTCCCGACCGCGCCCGAGGTTGTCGAGCCAGTCCCGCTCCGCCGTGAGGTAGACGGTGACGATGTCCGGGTCGAGCGCCTGCACCGCCTGCAGGCTGCGCCAGTCGAAGGACTGGATCGTGGCGCGCTCCGCCGTGCCGGTCTCCCGAAGCAGCGCGACCATGATCTCGGCCATAGTCTCGGGGTCGGGCGACTCCTCCGGCGCCAGGGGCGAGATCTTGGTCTCGATGTTGTAGCGGACCGCGCCGCCCGAGAGCGCCTCGGCGCGCCGCAGCACGGCCTCCAGCGTGGGCATGGCGACGCCGTCGAGGCCCCGCTGCTCGGCAAAGCGGCCGGCCGCCTCGCTCTCCGGGTCGACCCGGCCGAGATCGAAGGCCTGCAGCTCGGCCAATGTCAGATCGGTCAGCGCCGGCGGCGCGCCCTCGAACCAGCTTCCGTCGGGATTGCGCGTGCGAACCGGGTCGATCCGGCGGTCGTGATGGACCACCAGCACGCCGTCGCGGCTCACGCCGACGTCCATCTCCAGCGTGGTGACGCCGAGCGCCAGCGCGGCCTCGAAGCCGGGCAGGCTGTTCTCCGGCATGAGGCCGCGCGCGCCACGATGGCCCTGCAGGTCGAAGGCGGGCCAGGCCGACACCGCCGTAACGGGAGGGCCTTCGTAGCGGAGAGAGGACAGCACCGCCGCGCCCAGGAGCAGGAGAAAGACGACGAGCGAGGCGATCGAGGCGGTGGACAGACGCCGTGCCAAGACGAAACAACCTCCCGGATCATGCTGGGCCGAGCGCCCGAGCGCTGGTTGCCGTTCTTATGGGGTGGACGGCTCGGCGGCAACCCGTTGACCTGAATCATTGTCGAGACCCGCTGGACGGCGTGCAATCCGCGAGGCATGGACGCGCAACCGGGGCCCGATGACCGAGTACCTGCTTTCGCTGCCTGATGTGATCGGCGCCGCCGTCGCGATGGCAATCACGACGTTTGTCGGCCTTGTGGTCTATTTCGCCGCGCACAAGCTGATCTCGAAACACCAACGCGAAGACCTGAAGGACCCGACCAGCAGCCTGTTCCGCTTGGTCGGCGTGCTGGTCAGCCTCATGCTCTCTCTGGCGTTCGCGGACGTGATCATCCAGTTCAGGGCAATCCAGAATGCCCTGGGGCGTGAGGCAGTGGCGATCTCGGACACCTTCTACGACCTGCAGTCCTATGACGCGGAAAGCACCCGGGAGCTGCGGGTCCTTCTGATCCGCTATGCGGAGTCGGTGGTCGAAGACGACTGGCCGGCCCTGGCGGATGACCGCCTCAGCGACCGAACCAGGGCCTTGAAAAGAGATCTCGTGAACCGGGTCATGAGGATGAACCCGGCGACCCCTGAGCAGGAGAAGCTGTGGTCGCTGATCGTCGCCGACGTGGACGCGATGTCCGACCACCGCCTGAACCGCTTGGACAACGCCTTGGCCGAACCGCCGATCTTCGTCTACGTGGTCATGTTCGGATTTCTCGTGACGATGGCCTGCTTCGGGGCCTACCGGCCGCAGGGCCCGCTCGTCGTCCTGGTTTCGCTCTACACCGCCTTCATCGGCTTCGTTCTCTATCTCGTCCTGGCCCTGAGCGACCCCTATCAGGGCGCCTTCAGCGTCGAACCGACCGTGCTCGAGCGCCTGATCGCCGACCTCGAGGCCGAGGGCGCCTAAGCCAGCTGGGCGGCTGGCGCGGCTTGTCGCCGTTCGGGCGGTCTGATACCCGTGGGTTCTCAGATCAGAGGGAGGACGCGGTGGTCAAGGCCGTCGACATCAAAGCCACGATCGCGCCGCTGCCGGTCTTGCGCGGACGCGGCCCCGAGACGAGCGAGGCCGAGGCCGGCGCCGCCTTCGCGACGCTGGCCGAGTACGAGGCCGGCGGCGTCTTCGCCGGCAGCTTCGACGGCAGCAGTCCCTGGGAGCGCCATCCGAACGGCGACGAGCTGGTCCAGATCCTGGGCGGCGCCGCGCGGGTAACGGTGCTGACCGACGAGGGGCCCCAGGTGCTCGACATGCGGGCCGGGATGCTGACCGTCGTGCCGCGCAACTGCTGGCACCGCTTCGAGGCGCCGGGCGGCGTGACCGTCATGACCATGACGCCGCAGCCGACCTTTCATTCCGACGCGGAGGACCCGCGCGGCGAGGAATAGGCGAGCGCCTCGCGGCCGTCGTTTTCCCCTTCGCTGATCACCGGGGTGATCTCGCGCAGCAGCTTGCGCCGGAAGGCGCGGGCGAAGTCCTCGTAGCCGTCGGCGACCTCGGCGAAGGCCCCCGGGCCGGAGATCACTTCCTCGCGGTAGTAGCGGTCCAGCTCGGCCGACTTGGCGCTGCTCTGGGTCATGATCGGCAGACCGTTGATGACGACGCCCTGGTGCTTCGCCTGCGCGCGGAAGACCAGCGGCGAGCGCCCCCTGTTGTTGCGGCCGTCGCCCGAGACGTCGATCTTCTTCTGGCGGCCCTCGAAAGCGTTGCCCGCGATCTGCCGCAGGCCGAACTCGACCGCCCGGCCGATCGCCGTGAAGCCGCGCAGCGGGTCGCGTTCCGCCTGCGCCACCTTCGCCGCGAAGGCCTCGACGCTGCCCGGGTCCTTCATCAGGTGCCAGGGGATCATGTAGCCTTCGTCGATCTCGGAGTTCCACTGGAACAGCGCGACGGCGACGCCGTCGAGCTGGCCGATGCGGTCGACCACCTCGGGATCCCGCAGCGCCCCGGCGATCCCTTCCATGACCAGCGCGAACTCGAAGCCGTCGACGCTCTGCGAGGTATCGACCGCCAGGACCAGCTCGATCGAGACCGGCGTCTCGGCCCGTGCGGAATGGGCGCCGACAAGCCCAAGAGCGAAAAGGCTCGCCAAGAGCAGCTTCGCGGATCTCGTCACCCGCAAGATAAGCTCCCTGGTGTCCGCCGCGTCACGCGAGGATCTTGCGCATGACGCCGCCCAGTTCCCGGTCGCCGGCCCGGCCGCTGGCTTCCAGCGCCGCGATGACGGCGGTCCGGTCCTCCGCCGGGCGGTTCTGGCTGAGCTTGGCCTTGGCCTCGACTCGCGTGACGGGGATCTCGAAGGCGACGATGCCGCGCATCATCCTGGCTTCGTAGTCCGCCGGTTGGCTGTCCAAAGTCCAGGGTGTTTCGAAGCCCTGCTCGTAGCCGTCGGCCAGGCGCACCATCATCGCGCGCATCTCCGCCGGGGCCTCGACCAGCCGCGGCCGGCCGTAGAGGTGGACCGCGAGGTAGTTCCAGGTCGGCACCGCCGGGCCCGGCTGGTACCAGTTGGGCGAGACATAGCCGTGCTCCCCCTGGAACACCACCAAGGCCTCCTGCTCTGCCGCCGCCAAACGCGCGAAGTCCCGCCAGTGGGCGTTGGCCCGCGCCATGTGGCCGAGCAGGGTCCCCTTCGGCCCCGCGGCGGCGTCCCAGAGGAACGGCAGGTGCGTCGCCTGGGGCGCGCCGCCGGGCGCGGTCACGAGAAGGCCGAAGGAGAACTGCCGGATTATCCGGTCGATCTCGGCTTTGTCGTCCAGGGCAAAGACCTGTGGAACATACATGGCGCGCGCTCCTCTTGGCGGGAGGCGCACCCTATGGAAATTGGCGGAACGACGAAAGGGCCACTCTCCCGCCCGATTGTGGGACCACAGTTACGGCATAATCACCCTTGTCATGGCCGGACTTGATCCGGCCATCCAGAGCCACCGCACAATGGCGACCGGCATCCCTGGATGCCCGTGTCGAGCACGGGCATGACAACGGAGAGAGGGCCTCAGCCCTGGGCGTGCTCGGCGATCACGCCGAGGAAGGTCTCGCCGTAGCGGGCCAGCTTGCTCTCGCCGATCCCGGTGATGCCGGTCAGCTGTTCCAGCCGGTCCGGCTTGAGCCGGGCCAGCTCGGCCAGGGTGGTGTCGTGGAAGATGACGTAGGGCGGCACGCCCTGGGCCTTGGCGAGATCCAGGCGCTTGGCGCGCAGCGCCGAAAACAGGCTCTCGTCGAGCGGCTGGTCGAAGATCCGCCGCTTGGGCTTGTCCTTGGCCCCCTTCTCCTTGAGCGCCCGGGCGAGGTCGCGGCGCAGCTCGATGCTCCGCTCGCCCCGCAGCACCGGGCGCGCGCCGGGCCCGAGGCGCAGGCCGCCGTGGCCCTCGATGTCGACCGTCAGGAGGCCGTGGGCGACCAGCTGGCGGAAGATCGAGCGCCATTCGTCGCGCCCGTGCTCCTTGCCGATGCCGTAGGTGCTGAGCTTGTCGTGGCCGAAGCGTGCGACGCGTTCGGTCTGGCCGCCCAGCAGCACGTCGATCAGGTGCCCCGCGCCGAAGATCTGGCCGGTCCGGTAGACGCAGGACAGCGCCTTCTGGGCTGCGACCGTGCCGTCGAACACGGGCAGGGGATCGAGGCAGACGTCGCAGTTGCCGCAGGGCTCCTCCAGGGTCTCGCCGAAGTAGTCGAGCAGCACCTGACGCCGGCAGCGGGTCGACTCGCAGTAGCCGAGCAGGGCGTCGAGCTTCTGGCGCTCGATTCGCTTCTGGCCGTCCGGCGCGGCCGAGCCCTCGATGAAGCGGCTGTGGGTGAAGAGATCCTCCAGGCCGTAGACCATCCAGGCGTCCGAGAGCAGGCCGTCGCGCCCGGCCCGGCCGGTCTCCTGGTAGTAGGCCTCGACCGATTTCGGCAGGTCGAGGTGGGCGACGAAGCGGACGTCGGGCTTGTCGATCCCCATGCCGAAGGCGATGGTCGCGACGATAACCACGGCGTCCTCCTTCAGGAATCGTTCCTGGTGGGCGTTCCGCGTCCCTGCCTCGAGACCGCCGTGATAGGGCAGGGCCGTGAAGCCGCGCTGGCTGAGCCACTCGGCCGTCGTCTCGACCCGGTCGCGGGTCTGGCAGTAAACGATGCCGGCGTCGCCGCGGTGCTCCTGCTCGAGAAAGGCGAGAAGCTGTTGGCGCGGCCGCGTCTTGGCCTGGACGCGGTAGCGGATGTTCGGCCGGTCGAAGCCGGCGACGAAGACGCGGCCGTCCGGCAGGTCGAGCTGGGCCAGGATGTCGCGCCGGGTCGGACCGTCCGCGGTCGCCGTCAGCGCCAGGCGCGGCACGCCGGGAAAGCGCTCCTTGAGGGCGCTCAGCCTGCGGTACTCGGGCCGGAAGTCGTGGCCCCACTGGGAGACGCAGTGGGCCTCGTCGATCGCGATGAGCGCGAGGCGGCAGCGGCCGAGCAGGGCGAGGAAGCTCTCCGTGTTGAGCCGCTCGGGGGCGACGTAGACCAAGTCGAGCTCGCCGGCTTCGAGCGACCGCTCGATATGAATCGCCTCGCCGTAGGGAAGGGTGGAATTGAGCGCCGCCGCCCTGACCCCGGCCTGGCGCAGCGCTTCGACCTGGTCGCGCATTAGGGCGATCAGGGGCGAGACCACCACGGCCGTGCCCGGCAGGGCCAGCGCCGGGATCTGGTAGCAGAGCGACTTGCCGCCGCCGGTCGGCATGAGGACCAGGGCGTCGCCGCCCGCCATGACGTGGTCGATGATCTCGGCCTGCTGACCGCGAAAGGCCTCGAAGCCGAAGACGTTCTGCAGGATCTCGCGCGAATCGGCGGACATGGCGCGAGTCTACTGCGAAGCCCGAGCGCCGGGCCAGCGCCGCAAGGCCCGCGGGCGGGGAAAATTCCGGTCCAACCCGGGTAAACAGGAAATTAACCGCGCCTGCTTTCTTATGGAGCCGAATGCAAAAGAAGGCCGCGACGGAGAAAGCGCGGCAGAGCGAGGCGAAAGTGGCCGAAGGCTTTAGCGACGATCTGTTGGCCCCCTCCCTGCAGGGCCGGGTCTACACGGTCGAGCCGCCGGCCAAGCGGCCCTGGCGCCTCGGCCCGCAGTTCTTCGTCGCCTTCTTCGGCGGCAGCCTGGCCATCACCTTGATCGCTTTCCTGAACGCCGGGCGCCTGGGGCTCCCCGCCGGGCGGCGCTGGTCGATGCTCGGGGTCGGCCTGGTCTGGGGCCTCATTGGCCTCGCCGTCGTGATTCACGGCTTCATGAACCTCGAGGCCAGCGGTGAGCTGGTCGGCAGCGGCGTCGCGCCGGAAACGCTGCTCCGCATCGTCGGCAAGGCCTTCGCGCTACTGCTCTTCGGCCTGTTCTACCTGCTCCAGCAGAAACCCGACCGGGCCTATGGCTACCGCTATGCCAGGGCGGAGGAGCCCTATGCCTCGCTCTGGGTCCCCGGCCTGCTGGCGATCGTAGGCTTCGCCGCCCTTCAGGTGGCGATCATCGCCTTTTTCATCGGGGCGCAGCGGGAAGGGCTTCTCTAGTGCAGGAAACACGAGAACGCCTGGCCCTGGCGGAGCACTATCTGGCCATCGAGTCGCCGGACAAGGCGCTGGCGGCGCTCGCGTCCGCTGAAGGCGAGGCCGCGCAGCTCAGCGACTTCCATCTTCTGCGCGCCCGAAGCCTGCGCCGGCTGGAGCGGCCCGACGAGGCGGACCGGGCCATCGTGGCCGGCCTCGAGATCGACCCGGAGGACACCGCCCTGCTCGCGCTGGCCTCGGAATCCTGCCAGGACAGGAACGACCTCTCGGGCGCCGAGCGCATGATCCTCCGTGCCCTCGAAGTCGATCCCGAGGAGCCCTTCCTGCTCTGCCAGTACGCCCGGCTGGTCGGCCAGGCGCTGCAGTTCGACAAGGCCGGAAAGCTGATCGAGCGCGCGGCAGAGATCGACCCGGAGTCGCCCGCGATCCTGCCGAGCCGCTACACCCTGGCGGTCTTCCAGGGGCGGAACCGGGAAGCCGCCAAGATCGCCCGGGAGCTGGTCGGTCAGGATCCGGACAACCCCAACGCCCTGCTGGCCAGCGGCCTGACCCTGGCCGAGCTCGGCCACCTGTCGGAAGCGCGCAAGCAGACCGGCAACGCCGTCGCCCTCAGCCCCGAGACCGCCGAGGGCTACCAGGAGGAACTGCGCGACATCAAGGTCCGGTCCCACTGGTCGCTGGCAATCCTGGCGCCGATCAACCGGCTGGGGCCCGGCGCCTTCTGGTTCGGCTTCATCGTGCTCTTCATCGGCCTGAACCTGGCGGGCCTGAAGACGGCCGCAATCGTCGTGCTGGCCGTCTATCTCTCGCTGGCCGCCTATTCCTGGATCGGTCCCTGGGTTGTTCGGAAGATCCTGCAGCGAGGACGCGCATGACCGCAGACCGAATCGACTCGCTCCGCCAGGCGCTGGAGCTCGGGCCCGACAACCACGGCCTGCGCCTCCTGCTCGCCGAGGAGCTCGCCGCCGGCGGCCACACGGCCGAGGCGCTCGCCGAGTACGAGACGGTCATGCAGGCCGGCGCCCTGCCCGACCAGGCCCTGGTCCAGGTCGGCACCCTGGCCCTGGACGCAGGGCAGCGCGAATTGGCCATGCGCTGCTTGAATCAGGCCCGGCAACGCGGCGTGGTCGAGGGACTGAGCGCGCTGGAAGACGCGCTGACCCAGCTGCTCTCCAAGGATGGCGTGGTCCAACTCACCCGGGTGCGCACGGCGGCGACCGAAGAGAAGCCGGAGGCCGCGAGCCCGGAACCCGCCATCCTGTTCGACGATATCGCCGGCCTCAAGGACACCAAGAAGGTGGTCCACCGCATGATCATCCTGCCGTTCCGCCGGCCCGAGCTCTACGAGCGCTTCGGCCGGAGCGGCGGCGGCGGCGTCATGCTCTACGGGCCGCCGGGCTGCGGCAAGACCATGCTGGCGCGGGCGACCGCCGGCGAATGCGACCTGCCATTCTTCAACATCCGGATCGAGGAGATCCTTAGCCCCTATATCGGCGAGAGCGAGAGAAACCTGCACGGGGCCTTCGAGGAGGCGCGGGTCAACGCGCCCGCCGTGGTCTTCCTCGACGAGATCGACGCGCTCGCCTTCGCCCGGCGGAAGCACTACGGCGGCGCCGGGCGCGCCCTGGTCGATCAGCTGCTGCAGGAACTGGACTCGATCGGCTCGGAAAACGAGAACCTGCTGGTGATGGGGGCGACCAACGCGCCCTGGGACGTCGACGACGCCCTGCAGCGCCCCGGGCGCCTGGGCCGGCGGATCTTCGTGCCGCCGCCGGACGCCGCGGCGCGCCGGGACCTGCTGGAGACGGCCCTGAAGGAGCGGCCGAAGCGGGACATCGACGTCGCGGGCCTGGTCGCCCGGACGCCCTTGTTCAGCGGCGCCGACCTCGCCGCGCTGATCGAGCGGGCGATCGACGGCGCAATCGAGGACTCCCTGGAGGCGGAGGACGAGGTTTCCCTCGCCATGCCGCACTTCGAGGAAGCGCTTTCCGACCTGCGCCCCAGCACCCTGGACTGGCTGCAGCGGGCCGACAACTACGTCGAGTTCTCCAACCGGGGCGAGCGCTACAAGGACATCGAGAGGTACCTGCGCTCGAAAGAGGTCAGGGCGGCGCGCAAGGTCTAGCGCCCCCGCGTCTCGCGTTGTCTGTCTCTATCCCTCTGCGGCTTTGCCGGGACCGGAGGTCCAGCGCTCCCCGCTCCGCGCTCTCCACAGCGGGGAGAGGGCCGGTGAGGGGCCTACTCTATCCCCGGCGGGCCACCATGAGTCGCTTGATGTCGGCGATGGCTTTCGCCGGGTTCAGATGCTTGGGACAGGTCCGCGTGCAGTTCATGATCGTGTGGCAGCGGTAGAGCCGGAAGGGGTCCTCCAGCTGGTCGAGCCGCTCGCCGGTTGCCTCGTCCCGGGAGTCGGCGATCCAGCGATAAGCCTGGAGCAGGATCGCCGGCCCCAGGTAGCGGTCGCCGTTCCACCAGTAGCTCGGGCAGGAGGTCGAGCAGGAGAAGCAGAGAATGCATTCCCACAGGCCGTCGAGCTTCTCGCGCTCTTCCGGCGACTGCAGGCGCTCGCGCTCCGGCGCCGGGGTCTCGGCCTTGAGCCACGGCTCGATCGAGGTGTACTGGGCGTAGACCTGGGTGAAGTCGGGCACCAGGTCCTTGACCACGGGCATGTGCGGCAGGGGATAGACCTTCACGTCGCCCTGCACCTCGCTGATGTACTTGGTACAGGCCAGCGTGTTGCTGCCGTCGATGTTCATCGCGCAGGAGCCGCAGACTCCTTCGCGGCAGGAGCGCCGGAAGGTCAGCGTCGAGTCGACCTCGTTCTTGATCTTGATCAGCGCATCCAGGACCATCGGGCCGCAGTCGTCGAGATCGACCTCATAGTTGTCGACCGAGGGCGTCTCGCCGGAATCCGGGTTCCAGCGATAGACCTTGAAAGTCCTGGTCCGGGTCGCGCCGTTCGGTGCCGGATGGCTCGCGCCTTGCCGGATCTTCGAGTTAGCGGGGAGGGCGAATTCGACCATGGCCAGCTATGGCTCCTGTCTAACGTGCGTCCAACAACCTCGTGTCATGCGCGGACTGGACCTTGCTATGACACCAATGGGAGGGCGTGTTCCAACATCGTTTTGATGCGCCGCCCCTCAGTAGACCCGCGCCTTGGGCGGGAAGGACTGGACTTCGTTGGTCATGGGCTGGAGGCGCACGGCCCGGTAGTCGATCGAGACCTTGCCGTCCTCGCCGCACCACATAAGGCTGTGCTTCATCCAGTTCTCGTCGTCGCGCTCGGGGTAGTCCTCGCGGGCGTGACCGCCGCGGCTTTCGGTGCGGTTGTTGGCGCCGTGGATGGTGACCGCGGCCTGGTAGATCAGGTTGTCGAACTCCAGCGTCTCGACCAGGTCCGAATTCCAGATCATCGAGCGGTCCTCGACGCCGATCTGCTGGCGCTTGGCCCAGGCCTGGTCCATGAGGTCGACGCCTTCCTGCAGCACATCGCCGGTGCGGAAGACGGCGCAGTGGTTCTGCATGATCTTCTGCATCTCGAGGCGCAGCGCGGCGGTCCGAACCTCGCCCTTGGCGTGGCGCGCCTTGTCGAGGCGGGTCAGCGCCAGCTCGTCGGCGTCGAGCGGCAGGGGCCGGTGGCTTTCGCCCGGCTTCATCACCTCGGCGCAGCGCTTGGCCGCGCCCCGGCCGAACACGACCAGGTCCAGCAGCGAGTTCGACCCCAGGCGATTGGCGCCGTGCACCGAGACGCAGGCCGCCTCGCCGATCGCCATCAGCCCCGGCACCGGGGTCTCGGCCCCGGATCCGTTCGCGCCGTTCGCCTTGGTCACCACCTCGCCGGTATAGACCGCCGGGATGCCGCCCATGTTGTAGTGCACCGTCGGCAGCACCGGCATGGGCTCCTTGGTGACGTCGACCCCGGCGAAGATCCGCGCGGTCTCGGAGATGCCGGGCAGGCGCTTGGCGATCACCTCCGGATCGAGATGCTCGATATGCAGGTGGATGTGGTCTTTCTCCGGGCCGACGCCGCGGCCCTCGCGAATCTCCAGCGACATGGCCCGGCTGACCACGTCGCGACTGGCCAGGTCCTTGGCGCTGGGCGCGTAGCGCTCCATGAAGCGCTCGCCCTCGGAGTTGGTCAGATAGCCGCCCTCGCCGCGCACGCCCTCGGTGATCAGGCAGCCGGCCGAGAAGATGCCGGTCGGGTGGAACTGGACGAACTCCATGTCCTGGAGCGGCAGGCCCGCGCGCAGCACCATGGCGTTGCCGTCGCCGGTCTGGGTGTGGGCGCCGGTGCAGGAGAAGTAGGCCCGGCCGTAGCCGCCGGTCGCCAGGATCGTGTTGTGCGCCGTGAAGCGGTGGATCGTTCCGTCGTCCAGGTTCCAGGCGACGACGCCCCGGCACTGGCCGTCCTCCATCATGAGATCGAGGGCGAAGTACTCGATGAAGAACTCGGCGCGGTGCTTCAGGCTCTGCTGGTAGAGCGTGTGCAGCATGGCGTGGCCGGTGCGGTCGGCGGCGGCGCAGGTGCGGTGGGCGATGCCCTCGCCGAAGCGGGTGGTCATGCCGCCGAAGGGGCGCTGGTAGATCTTGCCCTCGGGCGTGCGGCTGAAGGGCACGCCGTAGTGCTCGAGCTCGATGATCGCGGGGATCGCCTCGCGGGTCATGTACTCGATGGCGTCCTGGTCGCCGAGCCAGTCGGAGCCCTTGACCGTGTCATACATGTGCCAGCGCCAGTCGTCCTCGCCCATGTTGCCGAGCGCGGCCGAGACGCCGCCCTGGGCCGCAACGGTATGGCTGCGGGTCGGGAAGACCTTGCTGATACAGGCGGTCTTCAGGCCGGCCTCGGCCAGGCCCAGGGTCGCGCGCAAACCGGCACCGCCGGCGCCGATCACGACGACGTCGTAGGTATGGTCGACGATTTCGTAGGCGGTCGTGGTCATGTCGCTACACCCTGAAGAGAATCATGAGGACCGAGAGGACCCCGATCAACGCGAGGACGATGGCCGCGGCCTTGACCAGGAGCAGCAGCGCCAGCTTCCAGCCTTCGTGATGGACATAGTCCTCGATCACGACCTGGAGGCCGAGCTGCGCATGGAAGAAGGTCGCGCCGATCAGCAGGATCAAGAGCCCGGCGACGACCGGGGAGCCGATCCAGGCGATCATGGCGGCATGGTCCGCGCCGGCCAGGGAGGCGGTCGAGGCGGCGAACCAGAGCGCGAGTGGGATCATGGCCAGCGCGGTCAGGCGCTGCGCCCACCAGTGCCCGACGCCTTCCTTCGCGGCGCCGAGGCCGCGCACCCGGCCCAGTGCCGATCGCTGGCTCATAGGCCTGCCCCGCCCATAACGAAATACCCGAGGCCCCAGGCGGCCAGGGTCAGTGTCAGGCTGCCGACCAGGACCGCCCAGCCGGTCCGGTAGACCACCGGGAGATCGAAGCCCCAGCCGGCGTCCCAGGAGAGATGCCGGATGCCGTTGCAGAGGTGATAGAACAGCGCGAAGGTCCAGCCGAACAGCAGCAGCCGGCCGATGATCGACCCGGTCAAAGCCTGGGCCTGGCCGAAAGCCTCGGGCCCGGCGGCGGCGGCGGCGAGCCAGTAGATCAGCAGCAGCGTGCCGAAGGCCAACGCGACTCCGGTGAGGCGGTGCATGATCGAGAGCACCGACGTGAGCTGCGGGCGGTAGACCTGCAGGTGCGGGGAGAGCGGCCGATTGCTGCTTGCCATGACGTCCTTTGCTGGGAACCAACGCGGCCCGGCGCGGCGGCCCTATGCCACCGTAATCCCACCTGTTTACGTCTGGGGCCGTCATCTGGTTTAGACCGCAGGCCCCCCCAAGTCAACGAAGCCCCGGCAGGTTCGCTAGAACCTTCAGAGACCGCCGGACGCGGCGTTCGGAGAGCCGCTTGGAACCCCTCTGCGGGTCTTCGCGCGCGCCGCGCCGGCGAACGTGACGGCCTGTGGAAAAGCCTGTGGAGGACGCCGGGAGCACCTGTGCAAGCGACACGCGATTATGCACAGGAAAATGAAATTGATGCGGCATTGCTTGTTGAGACTAAAGCGCAACAGAGCCACCCTGAACCTGCACGCGATAGCGCCGGTGTCGGACAGCGCGGGCCGCTCGAGAGGGCGAGACTTCCACCGAATGGTTTCCGCCGGGAGGGGGAGGTCAAGTCAGATCAAGCGATCCACGTTTGATGGCGCCGGGGGCCTCGAGGTCCCTTCGGGGGTCAAGAGGCTCGGCGAGGCCGGTGAGGCCTGCTTCGGCAGGTCGTGGGGTCTAGGTCGGAGGCTTGCTTCCGGTCGCGGCCCCGGTCATCGGCCCGGAAGGCGGCGGACACGGGAATTATCGCCTTCCGGTTTTAGCTGCCGCTCGCCTCGTGCGGCGCGGCGGCTGGGTTGAGAGGCGGTCCCTCGCGGGACCGGATCGGCGGCTCCGGGTTGCGGGATACCTTCGCGGGCGTCCTTGGAGCGCGAAGCCTAGATCGGCGAGCCCTCGGGCTCCGTTCCCCTCGGCCTTGCATTAGGGATCGTTCGCTGCCGGCCTCGTGCCGGCGCCGGTCCCCGGTGTAGCCGGAAGCCCCAGGGTTCTCGATGGCCCCGCCGACCGACTAGGGTTTGTGGTCCTTGAGGGCGTCAGCCTTCGGGTCGGCCGAATTGAGGGCCGCGTCCCCGCCGGGCGGACTTCGGATCTTCGGAACCGGGTCCGCCGACGCGGGGAGCCGCAAAGACAAACCCCGCCGCTTCGTGGGCAGGAGCCGTCACAGGTTCCACGAGGCGTCGGGGTTTTGTGCCTCTCCAGGGGCACGGTCGAGAGAGTGATCTCTCGAACCCGGCGCCTCGTCCTTATGGCGATTCGCCGCGTCCGTCAACAAAATTTTGTGTTCTTCGGAAAATTTTCTTCTAGATATTGTGGTCCTCGCCGGCGCCTCGCGAAACTGGCGCACGCCACCAGCACCGCGGCAAGAGCACCACGTAATCAAGATCGAGTACGACCGCGGGGTCGTAATTGCCGTCGGAATCCTTGTAAGGGAAGTCGCCGCAGGCCCGATCCTTGGTCGCCACGGTGCGCACACGCAGGGCGCCGAGGTCGTTTCGCCCAGGTATCTCGAGCTTCTCCAGGATCTCCGACCAGGCGTAGATCGTGTCGCCGGCAAAGCTCGGCGCCGTGTGGGAACCGCCGTTGATCGCCACAATGTGGAACGCCCCGGAAAGGCCGTTGTAGCTCAGCGCCCGGGCAATCGAGATGACGTGGCCGCCGTAGACGATCCGGCGCCCGAAGCGGCCGTCTTTCTCGACGTGGTGGTTGAAGTGCACCCGGGCCGTGTTGTGATAGAGACGGGTGGCCATCTGGTGCTCGGCTTCCTCGATGGTCATCCCGTCCTGGTGGTCGAAGCGGTCGCCGGCCCTGTAATCCTCCCAGGCGCCGCCCTCGGCGTTCTCCGCCGTGATCCTTACGCCCGTCGGCATCACCAGCTTGTCGACGGTCACCTGCCCGGGCAGTTCCGGCACCCGGGGCGGCCCGACCTCGGCCTCGGGATCGCGCTTGCGCACCATGACCCAACGAATGTAGTCGAGCACGCGTTCGTCATCCTCCTTGAAGCCCTCGGTGCGTACATAGACCACCCCGGTCTTGCGGTTCGAGTTCTCCTTGAGGCCGATCACGGTGCTGATGGCGCTCAGGGTGTCTCCGGGGTAGACCGGCGCGAGGAATCGACAGTTGGCGTAGCCCAGGTTGGCGACGGCATTGAGCGAGATATCCGCCACGCTTTGGCCGAAGACACAGTGAAACACCAAGAGATCGTCGAGCGGCGCCCGCTCGTAGCCGATCTTCCGGGCGGCCGGGGTCGAGGCCTGCACGGCGAAGCGGCTACCGTAGAGGGCCGTGTAAAGGGCCTGCTCGCCTTCCGTAACGGTCCGCGCAGGACCGTGGGACAACGAAACCCCTTGGATGAAGTCCTCGAAGAAGTTGCCCGGATCGGTCCTGGACACGGCTACTCCGCCGCCGTCGCTTGTTCCATCTCGGCGATCGCCTCGGCCAGGGCGACCAGGCGCTTGGCGTTCTCCACGTGGAGGTTTTCGATCAGCTTGCCGTCGACCACGATCACGCCCTTGCCCTCGGCGCTGGCCTGGGCGTGGGCCTCGATGATGCGGTGCGACCAGGCGACGTCCTGCTCCGAGGGGCCGAAGACCTCGTTGGCCTTGGCGATGGTCTTGGGGTGGATCAGGGTCTTGCCGTCCATCCCGAGTTCCCGGCCCTGGCGGCAGGAAGCGGCGAAGCCCTCGTCGTCCTGCAGGTCGAGGTGCACCCCGTCGAGGATCGCCAGGCCGTAGCCGCGCGCCGCCAGCAGGCAGAGGCTGAGGCTGGCGAGCACCGGCAGGCGCTCGGGCGTATGGGCCGCCTGGAGGTCCTTGACCAGGTCGGAGGTCCCCATGACGAAGCAGGAGACCCGTGGCGAGGCCGCCGCGATCTCTTCGGCGTGGAGCATGCCGAGCGGGGTCTCCATCATGCACATGATCGCCATCTCGGCCGGCGCGCCGGCCGCCGCCATCTTGGACTCCAGTGCCTGGACCATGGCCGCGCTCTCGACCTTGGGCAGCAGGATCGCGTCGGCCCCGCTGGTCGCCATGGCCTTGACGTCGTCCTCGCCCCAAGGGCTGTCGAAGCCGTTAACCCGCACGATCAGCTCGCGCAGCCCGTAACCGCCGGCCTTGACCGCCGCGACGATCTGGTCGCGCGCTGTCGCCTTGGCGTCGGGCGCGACGGCGTCCTCCAGATCCAGGATCAAGGCGTCGGCCTGCAGGCTGCGGCCCTTTTCGAGGGCACGCGCATTGGACCCCGGCATGTAGAGAACGGAACGGCGGGGCCGGGCGGTCGCTGTCATGGTCGGTCCTTCTTGCGAAGCGGGCGCCGTCGGGCATCATGGCGGCCGGCGGCTGGCGTTTTCGGGCCGCGACTATAAACAATGGCGCGCCCCAGGCAAGCTGGCGGGCGCGCCACCGGGAAACATCACCGCCATGGCCATCCTATCCCTCCAGTCCCACGTCGTTTACGGCCACGTCGGCAACGCCGCCGCGGTCTTTCCCCTGCAGCGCCTCGGCTTCGAGGTCTGGCCGGTGCACACGGTGCAGTTCTCCAACCACACCGGCTACCCCGGCTGGACCGGGCGGGTGTTCGAGGCGGCGCACGTCGAGGAGCTGGTGCGCGGCGTCGCCGAGCGGGGGGTGCTCGGCACCTGCGAGGCCGTGCTCTCGGGCTACCTGGGCAGCGCCGCGGTCGGCGCCGCGATCGCCGACGCCGTCGCCCGGGTCAAGGCGGCGAACCCCGCCGCGCTCTACGTCTGCGATCCGGTCATGGGCGACCGGGAGCAGGGCCTCTTCGTGCAGCCCGAGATCCCGGACTTCATGCGCCGCCGGGCCATGCCCCTGGCCGACATCGTCACGCCGAACCCCTTCGAGCTGGAGGTTCTGGCGGGCCGGGCGGCCGACAGCCTGGACGCGGTCCTGGCCGGCGCGCGGCGCCTGATCGATCTCGGCCCGGGGCTGGTGCTGGTGACCAGCGTCCGCCATCCGGGCGTCGGGGCCGGCGAGGTCGCCATGGTCGCCGTCACCGCCGAGGCGGCCTGGCAGGTGGTGACGCCCTTCATCGCTCTCGACCCGCCGGCGAACGGCGCGGGCGACGCCCTGGCCGCGCTCTTTCTCGCCTTCTATCTGCGCAGCGCCGGTCGCGACGAGCGGATCCCGTGGGCCCTCTCGCTCGCGGCCGACGCGATCTTCGCCGTGATAGAGGAGACCAGGGCGGCCGGCACCCGCGAGCTCCAGCTGATCGGCGCCCAGGACGCGCTCGCATCGCCCGCCGGGCGTTTTCCCGCGGCCGCCGTGAAGTAGTCCGCGGCGGCGGATCAGGCGTGCTGGGCGATGGGGTCGTCGGGCTGGACCCGGTAAGGCGGGAAATGCAGCGACACGATCGTGCCGGCGCCCGGCCGGCTGCGGATCTCGAGACTGCCGTCGTGAAGCTCCATCAACCGCTTGGACAGCGGCAGGCCGAGCCCCGAGACCTGGCCGCGCGTAATGGTCCGGCCGGGGCGCCCGTAGGGCCGCAGGGCCGCCTTGATCTGACGCGGCGACATGCCGCTGCCGGTGTCGACGATCTCGACCGTCGCGCCGCCGCTCGCGTCGCGGGACTCGGCGACCGTGATCGTGCCGCCCGGCTCGGTGAACTTGAGCGCGTTGCCGATCAGATTGAGCAGGATCTGGCCGACCAGCCGCCGGTCGGCCTTGAGGTGGGTCGCGTCGGACATGAGCCGCGTCTTCAGCGCGACGTCGCCGCGGCGGCTCTCCTCGACGAAGATGTGGAAGCACTCGTCGACTAGGTCGGGCAGCGAGAAGGGCCGGTCGTTGGGGCGGAGATCGCCGTGCTCGAGCCGCGCGAAATCGAGGATGTTGTTCACCAACTCCAGCAGGTGGCGCCCGCTGCGGCAGATGCAGTCGGCATACTCCAGGTACTTTTCATTGCCGAGCGGCCCGAAGATTTCGGCCTGCATGGTCTCGCCGAAGCCCAGCACCGCGTTGAGCGGCGTCCGCATTTCGTGCGCCATCGCGGCGAGCACGCCGAAGCGCGCCTCGCGCAGGAGGTTCAGTTCGGGCGGCGAGAGCAGGCTGTGGAACTCCGTCGCCTTGACCCGTTTCAGCCTGAGACGCAGCTTGTGCAGCTCCAGCTCGCTCATCGCGAGGTTCGCGAGATCGGTCAGCCGGGCTATCTGCTCTTCGTTCAGGAGCGGCCGGGGCTTCCGGTCGATGACGCAGAGGGTACCCAGACGGAAACCCTGCGGCGAGATCAGCGGTGCGCCTGCGTAGAACCGCAGCTTCACCTCGCCGGTGACCAGCGTGTTGTCGGCGAAGCGCGGGTCCTTGGTCGCATCGGGCACCTGCATCACGCTGTCGTCGAGGATCGCGTGGGCGCAGAACGAGACCTCGCGCGGCGTCTCGTCGGCGCCGAGGCCGTAGCGCGACTTGAACCACTGCCGCTGCGCGTCCACCAGGACGATCAGTGCGATCGGGACATCGAGGACCGTGGCGGCGAGTCGGGTGATCGAATCGTAGGCCGGCTCGGGGGGCGTATCGAGGATTTCGTAGCCGCGCAGCGCTTCCAGGCGGTGGAGCTCGTTGAAGAGAACGGGACCCTTGGCAGAAACCATGGGTTGAGGCGCTCCCAAAGAAATTCTAGTTGTCTATCTTATGTATATAAAGAAGTTAGTCCAAGCATATCAAGCACAATCCCCAGGAGTTATCGCAGGATTCTGCCCGCAACTGCGTGATTCTGGTAGAGAATCCAAAGCGCGCTCGGCCGGGGCCGTGGACGAGCGTGGATCTCCGGCGTCAGGAATCGTCACCGGCGTCCATCGGTATATAGCGATAGACCATGTCCCGCATGGTCACGATCCCGACCACCTTGCCGTGCTCGAGCACCAATCCGCGCGAGAGTCCGAAGCGCACGAGTAGGCGGATCGCGTACTTGATGTTCATGTCGGCGTCCATGACGATGACCGGCTTCGACATGATTTGGTAGACCGACGTTCGATCCGGCGAGCGGTCTTCGCCGATCACCTTAGCCGCGATGTCCTGCACGACCAGGATGCCGTATTCGTCGCCGTCGTGCCGGCGGTCGATAACCAGGGAGCTGACCTGGTGGCGCTTCATGACGTCCATGGCATGGGTGACTGAGGCGAGGCCGTCGATCATATGGGGCGACGGCGTCATGACGTCGCGGACTTTGAGGTAGCTGTCTTCGCTCATATCTGATCCTCGATTTCGCTCTCGATGGTGGAGATCTGAGACCGCAGGCCCACCGCGTCTTCGATGTCGACCTGGAAGGCGATGCCGCTGCCCGGCACCTCCTCGAAGCGCGCGGCCTTGGCGATCGTCTCCAGGATGTGCCGGCTGAGATGCTGCTCGACCAGAAGCAGGACCACGTCGCGCAAACCCTCCACGGTCAGGCCGAGGAAGGTCTTGGAGGGCTTGAGCCCCTCGCCGCGGGCGGAGGTGATGACCGTGCAGCCGGTCGCGCCGGTCTCGCGCGCGGCGTCGATGACGGCGTCGGTCAGGTCGTCGGTGACCAGGGCCACGATCAGTTTGAACTTCATTCGGGCTCCTATTCTTCTGTAGTGACGGACCCGGCGCGCTTGCGGCGGCCGGCGAGCCAGCCGGTTATCTGGGCATAGACCATGACCGTGATCATGGGAAACAGGCTGGCGAGGGCGATCAGTCCGAAACCGTCGATCAGAGCGCTGCGCCCCGGGATGGTCGATGCGAGACCGAGCCCGAGCGCGGTGACCAGGGGCACGGTCACGGTCGAGGTCGTCACGCCGCCGGAATCGTAGGCGAGCGGGATGATCGCGCGCGAGGCGAAGACCGTCTGGATGATGACCAGAAGGTAGCCGATGATCATGTAGATGTAGAGGGGCGTGCCGGTGATGATCCGGAAGGCGCCGAGCGCGATCGAGGCCGCGACGCCGACGGCGACGGCCAGCCTGAGGCCCCAGGCGCTCAGGCTGCCGCCGGAAATCTCGTTGGCCTTGATCGAGACGGCGATCAGGGCGGGCTCGGCGACCGTGGTGGCGAAGCCGATCGCGGCGGCGAAAACGTAGACCCAGGCATAGTCGCGCCAATCGACCTGGCCGGCCGCGACGTCGCTCGCGTTGCCGACGAATTCCGGGTTGGTCAATTGCCGGGCCATGACCTCGCCCAGCGGAAAGAGCGCCTTCTCCAGGCCCACGAGAAACAGCGCCAGGCCGACGATGGCATAGACGAAGCCGAGCAGGACGCGCTTCAGCCGAGGGATGCGCGCCCGCAGCACTGCCACCTGGAATACCACCAGGATGACAATGATCGGCAGGACGTCGAGGACGGTCTCGAAAAGCGACTGCGCGAAGCCAACTATCCAGCCTTCGTTCATCCGTGCACCGCCATGCCGTAGATCAGGACGAAAATGATCGGCATCAGGCTCGCGAAGGCGATCAGCCCGAATCCGTCGATCATGGGATTGCGGCCGCGCAGTACGCTAGCCAATCCGACTCCCAGGGCGGTGACCAACGGCACCGTTACGGTGGAGGTGGTGACGCCGCCGGAATCGAAGGCCACGCCGACGATCTCTTCCGGCGCAACGAAGGTCATCGGCACGACGAGCAGGTAGCCGCCGATGATGAAAAACTGAATCGGCCAACCCTTGAGGATCCTGAACACACCGATCACAAGAGAGACGCCGACGGAAATGGCCACGGTCAGCCGCAGGCCGTCGGCATAGTTTTCCTGGGATTCTTCGCTGGCCGGAATCGCTTTTGCTTCAGCCGCCACCTCGGCTGCTTCCTCGGTCACGGCGATCAAGGCCGGCTCGGCCACCGTGGTCCCGAAGCCGAGAGCAAAAGCGAATACCAAAAGCGAGACGAGCACACCCCGGCGCGCAAAGGCCTCGGCCATGGTCTCGCCGAGCGGGAAGATGCCCATCTCCAAGCCCCTGATGAAGAGGGTCAGGCCGGTCGTTACGAAGAGCAGGCCGATCAGCGTTTCAGTCAGGTCGGGGAAGGGCTGCTGCAGGACCGCGATCTGAAAGAAGGCGACCACCAGAACGATCGGGGCAAGATCGCGCGAGCTTTGGAGGAAAAGGCGTCCGAGCGCCGCCAGGGACTGGATCATCACTTAAGGTCTATCGCGAGTCGCGATCCGAGTTCTAGCCCCTTTAGCGGCTGAATGGCCACGAATGCCGTCACTAGAGCAGATCCGGGTTTGGCTGAATCGCCGGAGGCGATCCATCAAACCCGGTCCATCTGCTCTAACAAGTTGATATCGAGCGGATTCACATGTCTTTGCCGGAACCGCGAAGCGTTTCCGTCAAAACATGATCCGCTCTAGCCGCCTAATCGACGACCGAGCCCTGCTTCCGTTCGGCCTCGGCGTCCTCGGCGAAGATCTCCTCCAACTCCGCCGCCGCCTGCTTGGCCGCATCGATCAGGCGCGCCTCGTCGTGGTCCTCGCCCAGATGGCTCGCCAGGCGCGACTCGTCGTGCGCCCGGAACATCTTGATCGCCTTCTCCGCCTGGTAGTCGTCGAGGCCAAGCTCCTCGAGCACACCACGCGCCACGTCCAGACTGGAGAGATAGGTCTCGCGGATCACGACATGGGCCCCGGCCTCCATCAGCTTGAGCGCATGACGGCGGTCCCGCGCCCGCGCGAAGATCTTGAGATGGGGGAAGTGCCGCCGGACGGTCTCGGCGGTCGCCAGGGAGTCTTTCACGTCGTCGACCGCCAGGACGAAGATCACGGCCTTGTCGGCCTTGGCGGCGTGCAGCAGGTCGAGGCGCGCGGGGTCGCCGTAGTAGACCTTGTTGCCGTACTTCTTGACGAAGTCGACCTGCTGCTGGCTGATCTCCAGCGCCGTGAAGCCGATGTGCTTCGCCCGCAAAATGCGCGCGATGATCTGGCCGAAGCGGCCGAAGCCGGCGATGATCACCTGGTTCTCCTCGCCGTCTGGAATCTCGTAGTCACCGGGGTCGGCCGCTTCGGCGGTCTTGCGCAGGACCTTGTCGTCGAACAGGTAGAGCAGCGGCGTCAGGATCATCGACACGATCACGCCCAAGACCAGCAGGCTGACGAGGTCCCGATCGATGACGCCGGTCTGCACCGCCAGCGCGAAGACCACGAAGGCGAACTCGCCGCCCTGGGAGATCGAGATGGCGAGATGGCGCGCGCCCTCGCTGTTCAGGCCGACCCACTTGCCAAGTCCGAAGAGGATCGCGAACTTCAGCGCGGTCAGCCCCAAGGCCACGGCGAGGATGGTCAAAGGTTTCTCCGCCGCCAGGCCGAAGTCGATGTACATGCCGACGGCGATGAAGAAGAGGCCGAGCAGCAGACCCTTGAAGGGCTCGATGTTGGCCTCCAGCTCATGGCGATACTCGGACTCGGCGAGCAGCACGCCGGCGATGAAGGCGCCCAGCGCCATGGACAGCCCGACCTGATAGACGATCAGTGCGGTGCCGATCACGGTCAGCAGGGTCATCGCAGTGAAGACCTCGCGGATGCGGGTCCAGGCGACGATGCGCAGGACGTGACGCAGAAGGAAGTGGCCGACGATGATCACGGCGGCCAGGACACCGACGACGGCGAGCATCTCGAACAGGAGCGAACGGTCCAGCTCGTCGGCGATGTCGGCGCCGAGCACCGGCACGACAGCGATCAGCGGGATCGCCGCCATATCCTGGAACAGCAGGATCGAGAAGGCGGTCCGGCCGTAACGGGTGGTCAGCTCGCTGCGCTCGGCGAGGATCTGGAGGGCGAAGGCGGTCGAGGAGAGGGCCAGCGCCAGGCCGGCGATCACCGACGTCTGCCACGGCCAGCCGAAGAGCGCGCCGACCCCGCCGATCACGAGGGCGGAGAGGCCGACCTGGAGGCCGCCGTAGCCGAAGACCGACTTGCGCATGACCCAGAGGCGGTTCGGCTGCAGCTCCAGTCCGATGATGAACAGCAGCAGGACGACGCCGAGCTCGGCGAAGTGCAGGATCGAGTCGACGTCGCTGATCAGCTTCAGCCCCCAGGGGCCGATGACCGCGCCGGCCGCGAGGTAGCCCAGCACGGAACCCAGCCCGAGCCGCTTGGAGATCGGGACGGCGACGACCGCCGCACCGAGAAAGACGGCGGCTTGTCCGAGTAGCGACATGGCCCACCTCCGCGCCGAATCGACCTAAGATGCAAGCTTGATACACCACCGACCGGTTTGTTGAAATCCGGCGTGCCGATGATCGTCCCCAGCCGAGAACTCTGCCGCCTGCCCCGGGAACCGGGCGCCTACGTTCTGGTCATCGACCTGACGCGGGAGCTCGCGCTCGATCTCAAGGCGCGCAGCGCCGTGGTGCTCGCCCCCGGCCGTTACGCCTACTGTGGCAGCGCCTATGGACCGGGCGGTCTGCGGGCGCGGATCGGCCGCCACCTGCGCCCGGACAAGGCGTTGCGCTGGCATATCGACCACCTGACGTCGGCCGGCCGCGTGACCGTCCTGGCCGGCGTGCCCGGGGGCCAGGAGTGCGCATTGCTAAGGCGGGTTCTGGCGGTCAGAGGCGCGGGCGTCCCGGTCCCGGGATTCGGCAGCTCAGACTGCCGGCGCTGCCCGGCGCATCTCACCTCGGTCCCGGCGGATTTCGAGCCGAGAGCGGATCAGTTAAGGTAGTCGCTGGTCAGCTTCTCGGCGATCTGCACGGCGTTGAGCGCCGCGCCCTTGCGCAGGTTGTCCGAGACGACCCAGAGCGCGAGGCCGTGCTCGACCGTCGGGTCGCTGCGGATGCGGCTGACGAAGACCGCGTCCTCGCCGGCGCACTCGGCTGGGGTGACGTAGCCCTCGTCGAGCCGGTGGTCGATCACCGTGACGCCCGGCGCGGCGCGCAGGGCGTCGCGCGCCTCCTCGACCTCGATCGGGTTCTCGAATTCCAGGTTGACCGCCTCGGCGTGGCCGATGAAGACCGGCACGCGCACGCAGGTGGCGCTGATCTTGATCGCCGGGTCGAGGATCTTCTTGGTCTCGACCACCATCTTCCACTCTTCCTTGGTCGAGCCGTCGTCCATGAAGACGTCGATGTGGGGAATCACGTTGAAGGCGATCTGCTTGGTGAACTGTTCCGGGCGGACCGGCTCGTTCACGTAGATCCCGCGGGTCTGATTGAACAGCTCGTCCATGGCGTCCTTGCCGGAGCCCGAGACCGACTGGTAGGTCGCCACCACGACCCGATTGATGCGCGCCAGGTCGTGCAGCGGCTTCAGGGCCGTCACCATCTGGATGGTCGAGCAGTTCGGATTGGCGATGATGTGGCGGCGGGTGTAGCCCGCGATGTCGTCGGGATTGACCTCGGGCACCACCAGGGGAACCTCCGGGTCCATGCGGAACTGCGAGGTGTTGTCGATCACCACGGCGCCGGCCTTGGCGGCGCGCGGCGCCTGCTCGGCCGAGACCTTGGCCCCGGGCGAGGAGAGCAGGATGTCGGTGCCCTTGAAGTCGAAGGTCGAGAGGTTCTGGACTTTGAGCTCGTCGTCCTCGCCGAACGACACGGTGGCGCCGGCCGAACGCTCCGACGCCAGTGCGATCACGTCGTCCGCCGGAAAGGCCCGCTCCGAGAGCGTGGTCAGGATCTCGCGTCCGACCGCTCCCGTCGCGCCGGCGACGGCAACTCTGTAGCCCATGGAACTCTCCGCCCCAATCCGATTAAGGAGGCTAGGAGGTACGCCCTCTCCGCGCAAAATTCAAGCGCCGCAGCCGGCTTGCCGGCGGCGGCGCTCAAGCATGCGGGCGCGCGCTGGGCGTCGCCCGGAACAAGGCTCTACTGGGTGCGGCCCTGGGGCCGTTGAGTCTGCGGCAGAGGCTTGGTCGCCTGATCGGTCTGGGCAACCTCGAGGCTGCTGGTGCTAGCCGTTTTCATGGATCCGCTGCAGGCGAGGGCCGGGGCGGTGAAGCCGATGACAGCCGCTGCAACCAGGGCATACTTGAGCATTCCGGGGACTCCCGCGTTTGAGGAACAGAACCCCCAACTTAAGTGCTCCCGGCCCCCGGTGCAACTCGAGGCAGTGTGAACTTTAGAAGACGATGAAGAAGGGGCCGCCCGTTACGGGGCGGCCCATTGCGTTTACCAAAACGCAGAGAGGCTTTGGAGCTGTTCTTCGAGGGCGGCAGCGCCGGCGGAGGGCTGACCGCCAGATCGCCGCCCGGGCGGGCTGCGATGGCCACCGAGGGCTCTCGTTCTCTCGACCCTCTTATCCCGAAGAGACTAAGCTCAAATGGGGTTTCCCCAGGGGAAGTCCAATCAAGGGCTTGTGAGGCGACGTCACCCGCCGCGACGGATCTGCTTTAGCGCGTCCGTGAACCAAGCTCCTCGAGCACCGCGTTGCCCATCGCGCCGGTCGAGACCTGGGTCATGCCGTCCTGCATGATGTCGGCGGTGCGCAGGCCCCGGTCGAGCACGCGGGCGACCGCGCCCTCGACCAAGTCCGCCCCGCGCGCGTCGTCGAAGGAATAGCGCAGCATCATGGCGAGACTGAGCAGGCAGGCCAGCGGATTGGCCTTGTCCTGTCCCGCGATGTCGGGCGCGCTGCCGTGGACCGGCTCGTAGAGCGCCTTGCGGTTGCCTTCCGCGTCGGCCGCGCCGAGCGAGGCCGAGGGCAGCATGCCGAGCGAGCCGGTCAGCATGGCCGCCGCGTCGGACAGCAGGTCGCCGAACAGGTTGTCGGTCACGATCACGTCGAACTGCTTGGGATCGCGCACCAGCTGCATGGCGCAGTTGTCAGCGTACATGTGGGAGAGCGCGATGTCGGCGTAGTCGGCGTCGTGCAGCTTCTGCACCTCCTCGCGCCAGAGCACGCCCGACTCCATGACGTTGGCCTTCTCCACGGAGCAGACCCGCCGGTCGCGCTTGGCGGCCAGCTCGAAGGCGACCCGGGCGACCCGGTGGATCTCGCCGGTGGTGTAGGTTTGGGTGTTGACGCCGCGCCGCGAGCCGTCCGGCAAGGTCTCGATGCCGCGCGGCTCGCCGAAGTAGATGCCGCCGGTCAGCTCGCGGACGATCATGATGTCGAGGCCCTGCACGATCTCCGGCTTCAGGGTCGAGGCCGAGACCAGGGCCTCGAAGCAGAGCGCAGGGCGCAGGTTGGCGAAGAGCTCCATCTCTTTACGCAGCTTCAGGAGGCCGCGCTCCGGCTTGATCTCGAAGGGCAGGCCGTCCCACTTCGGCCCGCCGACCGCGCCGAGCAGCACGGCGTCGGCGGCCATGGCCTTGTCCAGGGTCGCGTCGGCCAGGGGCACGCCGTGGGCGTCGATCGCGGCGCCGCCGACCAGGTCCTCCTCGATGTCGAAACCAGCCAGGCCCTCGGCGCCCATCCAGTCGAGGACGCGGGTCACCTGGGCAACGCACTCCGGGCCGATGCCGTCTCCGGGCAGCAGCAGGACTCTTCTGTTCGACGGCATGGCGCGCCTCCCCCCTTGGTTTCTTCCGGCCTTACGCGGCGTTTCGGGTAGCCCAAACGACGGGGCGGCGCAAGATCAGCCGCTCCCAATCTGGAGCGGAGCTACCGGGTTTGATCAATTGCGTCTGGCGATGCCGTCAGACCCAGACTTGCTCTAACAGAGCTGAAACAGCCTGGAGCATTTGATCACGGTCATCCTTCGACAAGCTCAGGATGAGGGTAAATGCTGAAACATCTCCCCCTCACCCTGAGCCTGTCGAAGGGTGATGGTGCCAGCTAGCCTCGTCCTTGGAAGTTGCTACCGCTGGAGCCAGGGCTCGGTCTGCTGCTGCTTGGCCTCGAAGGCGTCGATGGCCGAGGCCTTCGCCAGGGTCAGGCCGATGTCGTCGAGGCCGTTCAGCAGGCAGTGCTTGCGCCAAGGGTCGACCTCGAAACGGATCGTGCCGCCGTCCGGGCCCTGGATGGTCTGGGACTCGAGGTCGACCGTGATGGTCGCGTTGGCGCCGCGCTCGGCGTCGTCCATCAGCTTGTCGACCTCTTCCTTGGGAAGAACGATCGGCAGGATCCCGTTCTTGAAGCAGTTGTTGTGGAAGATGTCGGCGAAGGAGGTGCCGATCACGCAGCGGATGCCGAAGTCGAGCAGTGCCCAGGGCGCGTGCTCGCGCGACGAGCCGCAGCCGAAGTTGTCGCCGACCACCAGGACCTGGGCCTTCTCGTAGGCCGGCTGGTTGAGCACGAAGTCGGTCTTCTCGCCGTCCTTCCCGTAGCGCAGGTCGCGGAACAGGCCCTCGCCCAGGCCGCTGCGCTTGATCGTCTTGAGGTAGCGCGCCGGGATGATCTTGTCGGTGTCGACGTTGACCATCGGCAGAGGCGCGGCCACGGCCGTCAGGGTCGTGAACTTGTCCATCCCGGTACCTCCTAGTACCCCATCCAATAGGCGGTGAGCAGCTCCAGGTCGACCTCTTCGGGATCGCGCTCGCCCCAGCGCGGCGTTTCCCGGCGGTCCTGCCAGGACAGCACCTTGGTCAGGCCGCCGCGCCGCTGGTCGCGCTCCCAGAGCTCGAGGCGCCGGCGCGGCTCGGGCGCCTCCAGGGTCCAGACCACGCCGCGCACGCTGCGCAGCTTGCCGGTCCGGCGGTCGCGCACCGTCAGCTCCGGCGCGCTCTCTTCCGCTTCCGGCTGGTCGGGCTTGAGGATGATCGGCTGCGCCATGGCGCCTACCCCAGGATCTCGCGCACGTCGGCGAGGCGGCCGGTCACCGCCGCCGCCGCGGCCATGGCCGGGCTCATCAGATGGGTCCGGCCGCCCGGGCCCTGGCGGCCCTCGAAGTTGCGGTTCGAGGTCGAGGCGCAGCGCTCGCCGGGCTTCAGCTTGTCGGCGTTCATGGCGAGACACATGGAGCAGCCCGGCTCGCGCCAGTCGAAGCCGGCCTCGGCGAAGATCCGGTCCAGGCCCTCGGACTCGGCCTGCTCCTTCACCAGGCCCGAGCCCGGCACGATCATGGCGTGCACGCCCTCGGCCACCTTGCGGCCCTCGGCGACCCGGGCCACGGCGCGAAGGTCCTCGATCCGGCCGTTGGTGCAGGAGCCGATGAAGACCTTGTCGATCGCGATCTCCTTGAGCGGGGTCCCGGAGGCGAGGCCCATGTAGGCGAGCGAACGCTCGATGGCCTGGGCCTTGTTCTCGTCGGGTGCCGCCTCGGGGCCGGGCACCGCGGCCGATATCGGCAGCACGTCCTCCGGGCTGGTGCCCCAGGTGACCTGGGGCTCGATCTCGGCGGTCGAGAGCGTGACCTCCTTGTCGTAGGCCGCGCCCGGATCGGATGGCAGGGCGCGCCAGGCAGTCACCGCCTGCTCCCAGGCCCCGGCCTTGGGCGCCATGGGCCGGCCCATGAGGTACTCGAAGGTGGTCTCGTCGGGGGCGATCAGGCCGGCGCGGGCGCCGCCCTCGATCGACATGTTGCAGACCGTCATGCGGCCTTCCATCGAGAGGTCGCGGATCGCCTGGCCGGCGTACTCGATCACGTGGCCGGTGCCGCCGGCCGTGCCGATCTTGCCGATGATTGCCAGCACCAGATCCTTGCCGGTGATGCCGGTGGGCAGCGCGCCGTCGACCGTGATACGCATGTTGCGGGCCGGCTTCTGGATAAGGGTCTGGGTCGCCAGCACGTGCTCGACCTCGGAGGTGCCGATGCCGAAGGCCAGCGAGCCGAAGGCGCCGTGGGTCGAGGTGTGGGAATCGCCGCAGACGATGGTCATGCCCGGCAGGGTGAAGCCCTGCTCGGGCCCGATGATGTGGACGATGCCCTGGCGGATGTCGTCCATGTCGAAGATCGGCACGCCGAATTCGGCGCAGTTCTTCTGCAGGGTCTCGACCTGGATCCGGCTCTGCTCGTCGTCGATGCCCTGGCTGCGGTCGCTGGTCGGCACGTTGTGGTCCGGTACGGCCAGGGTCGCCTGGGGCCGGCGCACCGTCCGCCCGGCCAGTCGCAGGCCCTCGAAGGCCTGGGGCGAGGTCACCTCGTGGACCAGGTGGCGGTCGATGTAGAGCAGGCAGGTACCGTCTTCCTGACGGTCCACCACGTGGCTGTCCCAGATCTTGTCGAACAGGGTCCGCGGACCCTGCGCTCCGCCCGTCATGGCGCGGCCTCCCCCAACAAAAGGCTGTCCATCCCAAGAGGCTGGAGAATAGCGCGGCAGGCCCGCCACGGAAAGGCCGCGGGCGCCCGAATCAGCCCGCTGGAGCAGATCCGCTCTAGCTGCCCCAGCGGCGGACCCGGCCGGTGTCGACGTGCAGGAAGCCGGAGCGGGTGTAGAGCCCGACGCCGCCCGCCTTCATGTCGAGGGCCGTCCGGTGAACCGCCGCGAGATCGCGCTCGGGCAGGCGGAAATCGATCGCCATGCCGCGCATGTGGAGGCTCCGCTTGGCGACCCCGCCGCTGCGGCCGGCCAGCTTGGCGTTGGTCTTGGGCGAGCGGTAGGCGGAGATGATCTCGATCGGCGCGTCGCTGTCGAGCCGGCGCCGCACCGCGTAGAGCAGGTCGAGGACCCCCCGGTCCATGCGGTACACCTCACCCGTGCGCCAGTCGCGCAGGATATGGTCGATCGCGGCCAGACCCTCGGCGTCGTGCTGGCCGCCACGGACGTAGCGGGCCGTCAGCCGCTCGCCGGTATGCAGCGAGCGGAACGAGAGGCTGCGCTCCGGCGGCAGGCCGAGCCGGGCGGCCAGGGCGCTCCCGGCGGGCACGAGGCCGACGGTCGCGGCGGCTGCGGCGCCGGCGCCGACGTGGAACAGGAACCGCCGGCGCGACGGCAGGAGGTTCGGGCCGGTCTGGCCGCTCATCGGTACTGCTTGATTAACCATAATGCCTCTTAACCAACATGACGATTCGCCCCTAGATACAGCGCGCGACGCCCGCGTGCAATCTCCGGGAGCGGCCGGCACCGCCGGTTATCAATAGCTGATCCGCGTCGCGCGCGGCCCGAGCAAGGCCTCGGCCAGCAGGCGGTCGCGCTGGTAGATGTCCCGGCGGAAGTGAACGCTGCCGTCTTTGTTCACCCAGGCCGTCAGGTAGCTGATGTGCACCGGCAGGGGCTCGGGGAGCGTCACGACCCGCCGCTTACCGGAATCGATGGCCGCCTGGATCTGTTCCAGCGACCAGTCCGGCTCGCCGGAGAGAACCCCAGCGGCGAGGCCCGGGGGGTCCTCGACCCGGACACAGCCCGAGCTGAAGTCCCGCTGGGACTTCTCGAACAGGGATTTCGCCGGGGTGCCGTGCAGGTAGACGCTGAAGCGGTTCGGGAACATGAACTTGATCCGGCCGAGCGCGTTGCCGTCGCCCGAGCCCTGCCGCAGCTTGTAGGGGAAGCGGCCGGTGTAGTCCGACCAGTCGACCGTCTTGGGGTCGACCACGGTGGCGTCGCCGCTCCAGTCGCTGAAAAGCGTGAACTTGTTGTCCGCCAGATAGTTAACGTCGCGCTTGATCTTCGGCAGGATCGAGCGGCGGGCGATGCTCGGCGGCACGTGCCAGAAGGGGTTGATCTCCAGGTAGGTCATCTCGTCGCTGAAGACCGGCGTCATGTGGAAGGTCTTGCCGATCACGACGCGCTGCGCCAGCAGCGTCTTGGGCTCGTCGACCAGCTTGAGCGAGAAGTCGGCGAGATTGACGAAGATGTAGCGCTGGCCCAGGTCGTCGGGCATCCAGCGCCGGCGCTCCAGGTTGAGGACCATCTGCTCGATCCGGGCCTCGACCGGCACGTTGAGGGCCGCCAGGGTCTTTGGACCGACGGCGGCGTCGACCCCGAGGCCGTGGCGGTACTGCATGCGCTCGACCGCCTCGGCGAGCTGCTCGTCGAAGAAATCGGGATCGCCGCCGGCGCCCGCCATGTCGTCGTCCGGCGCCAGGTCGCCCCAGAGCCTGAGGCGCTCGCGCAGCAGGCCGACCCTGGGATCGGTCATCCCGGGCTTCAGCGAGTGACCCTCGGGGATCGGCTGCCAGCCGCCGCCGCGCGCGAGCTCCCGGTAATGGGCGAGCGCCCGCGTCAGCCGGGCATAGCGCGGGGTCTGGGGACGGTAGCTGGCCATCAGGGCGGCGAGGTCCCCGGCTTCCGCGGCCGCGGTCAGGACCCGCGACGGGTGGACCCCGTCTCGCAGCACGAAGAGCTCGAGATCGGCCACCTGGGGCGTGACCCGCCCCTCGCCCAGGTCGGAAGCGAGCTGAACCAGCGCCATGCTGAGGCGCACTTCGAGCTGCGCCAGAAGGTCCGGGTCGGTCGCGGCGATCAGGGACCTGACGGCATCGGCCTCGTAGTCGTCGGGATCGAGCGCGTCTTCGGCGGCCGCGCTCAAGATCGCCGAGAGTTGCCGGGCCCTGCCGTTCGTGCCCGCTTGGCTGACCCACAGCGGCGCCATGTCCCGGTCCCAGTAGAACTGGGTCACCTCGGCGAGCACGGCCGCTTCGCGGTCTGAGCCGGCCGCCTCGGCGCCCGAGAGCAGTTCTACGGCGATCCGCTGGCCGAGCTCGCCGGCCTGAAGCGGCGGCGCGGTCCAGAGGACCGCCAGACAAACGATCGAGAGGAGACGAACGGCCATAGCCTTCCCCGCGCTTGCCCCCCAGGCCCCCGCAACAAGATTAGGCGCGCCCGCCGGTTAAGGCCAGACGCCTTGGTTCACAACTTCACAGGTTTCTCGGTTTCGCGGGGTCGCGCGCCGCCTCGGCAGGCGCCGGCCCGCAGCCGGCCTACTCGGCCGCTTCCACCTTCGCGGCCTTGGCCGCCGCCCGGGCCTGGGCCTTCTCGGCCTGGGCCGCCTCGCGTTCCGCCGTGATCAGCTTGCCGGCGGCACCTGTGGTCTTCTCGGCGATGCGCGCCGACTTGCCGCGGCGCCCGCGCAGATAATAGAGCTTGGCCCGGCGCACGTCGCCGCGCCGCACCACCTGGATCGAGTCGATCCTCGGGCTGTGCAGCGGGAAGATACGCTCGACGCCCTCGCCGTAGGAGATCTTGCGCACGGTGAACGAGGAGTTGAGCCCCCGGTTCTTGCGCGCGATGCACACGCCCTCGAAAGCCTGGAGCCGCTCGCGCGTGCCCTCGACCACCTTCACGTTGACGCGCAGCGTATCGCCGGGCGCGAAGTCGGGCACGTCGCGTGCCGCCATCAGCTTGGTGACCTGCTCCTGCTCGAGCTGCTGTATCGTGTTCATCGCCTTCATCCTTACGCGTCGCCGGCGCCGCCGGCCTTGTCCTTGTTCAAACCCGCCTGGTAGGTCGCCCAGAGGTCGGGCCGGCGGTCTCTCGTGATCGCCTCGGCCGCCTTTCGGCGCCACAGGCGGACCTTCTCATGATGACCCGAAACCAGAACTTCCGGCACCTTCAAACCGTGCCACTCGGCCGGGCGGGTATAGAGGGGGTACTCCAACAAGCCCCTCTCGAACGACTCTTCCTCCAAACTCGACACGTTGCCCATGACTCCGGGCAACAAGCGCACCACCGCGTCGATCAGGACCACGGCCGCCGGCTCTCCGCCGGACAGCAGATAGTCCCCGATGCTGACCTCCTCAAGGCCCCTGGCCTCGATCACCCGCTGGTCGACCCCTTCGTAGCGGCCGCAGAGCAGCGTTAGCCCAGGCGCGCCGGCCAGCTCCCTGACCCGCGCCTGGCTCAGCGGCCGGCCGCGGGGGCTCAGGTAGACCGTCGGCCCCGCTTCGCCCGCAACCGCCTCGAGCGCGGCGTCGACCACGTCGGGGCGCATGACCATACCCGGCCCGCCGCCGAACGGCTGGTCGTCGACCGAACGGTGTTTATCGCGCGCGAAGTCCCGGATGTCCAGAACCTTGAGCGCCCACAAACCCTGCTCCAAGGCCCGGCCCGCCAGGCTCAGGCCGAGCGGCCCGGGGAAGGCCTCGGGGAAGAGCGTGAGCACCCGCGCCTCCCAGGGTTTGACGCCGGGCGCATCGGCCGCAGACATGGTGATCCCTCGTCGGAAAGCCGCGCTTTATGGCGCTTGCGGCTGGACTTGTCCACCCCTTAACCAAGGAGAGGAGCGGTGACGACACCCGGGTCGGCGAATGCCTGAGCGCGCTCGGCTCTTGATGCGCAAGACGCTGTTCTCCCGCAGAAAACCAGGGAGTCTCCCGGCTAGGTTCAGCCTTTGTCGGGCGGCGGAAGACCCAGCAGGGCGTCGCGAACCTGGCGGTCGCTCGCGTCAAAGCGCTCGATCACCTGGCGGCAATAGGGGTTGAAACGGCAGACCTCCTCGAAGAGCCGGGCGTCGTGACGCACAGCGTCGACCGCGTCCATCAGGGAACCGAAGGAGACGGTATCGATGTCGGTGCGCTCGAACCCGCCCCGCGCGATCACCTGGCCGACGTAGTGGGTGAGGAACAGGGTCTCGGCCAGATCCTTGTCGTGGGCCTCCGCGCTCTTCTCGATCACCGAAAAGCCCGCCTCGCTCAGCTTGCTGCGCAGCGCCGCGTAGCCATCGGGCGCTAGGCTATGGCCGGTGACGACGACCCTGAACCCGGTCACGTCGCCGCCGCGCTTGGCGTAGCTCTCGGGCCCGAACATGGGGTGGGTCGCGAGGAAGGGACGCCCGGAATCCTCGAGCAGGTCCTGGGTGAACTTCTTCACCGTAGCGACATCGACCACCACGCTCCTGTCGCCCAGGCGCGGGGCGAGGCGCTCCAGGGTCGCCGGATAGGCGCTGATCGGGACGCAGAGCACGACGGCATCGCAGGCCGCGACTTCTTCCAGGGAGAAGAACAGGAGGCCGTCCGGCTGGCGCCGGCCCGAGTGGATCTTGAGGGTGGCTTCCGGCAGGAAGCGCTGCGCCAGGGCGTGGAGAAAGGCGCCGAAGTGGCCGTACCCGATCAATCCGATTGAAAGCGGCATGACGTCTGTTCCGGCTTCAGTCGAGATTGCTCACGCCTCGTCCGGCGGGGCGATCACCAGGCGGCCGCCGGCGATGTCGATCTCGGGCACGACCGCGCGGGTGAAGGGGTAGAAGGCCGCGTTCCGGGCCCGGTCTCGGACCTCCAGCAGCGGCCCGGAGCCGTAGTCCTGGACCGCGACCACCTGACCTAAGGACTGACCGCCCGGCGTCTCGGCCGTGAGCCCGATCAGGTCGGCGTGGTAGAAGGTGTCGGCGTCCCCGGGCGGCGGCAGGGCCGCCCGGTCGACGTAGAGCCGCACGCCCTTGAGCGCCTCGGCCGCATCGCGGTCAGCCACACCCTCGACCTTGGCCAGGACCGCGCCCTTGGCGCGGCCGGTCACGGTGACCTGGAAGCTTCGGGCGCCGGCCTCGTCCGAGAGCGGTCCGTAGGCGGCAACGTCTTCGGGGACCTCGGTGAAGGTCTTGATCCGCACCAGGCCGCGCACGCCGTGGGCGCCGGCGAAGGCGCCCAGGCAGACGCGGGAACCAGGCACGGCCGCGAGGCTGCTCAGCCGGCCGCCTTCTCGGCCTTCTCAGCCGGGGCCTCCTCGGCGGGCGCTTCCTCGGCGGGGGCTTCCTCGGCGGGGGCCGCTTCGGCCGCCGGGGCTTCCTCAGCCGGGGCTTCCTCGGCGGGGGCCGCTTCGGCCGCCGGGGCTTCCTCAGCCGGGGCTTCCTCGGCGGGGGCCGCTTCGGCCGGGGCTTCCTCGGCCGGCGCCTCGGCGGCCGCCTTGGCGGCCTCCTCGCGCTCCTTCTGGCGCTCCTGGGCCTTGGCCTTGGGCTGGTTCTTCTTGGTCTGGCTGGGGTGCGCCGGCATGGGAATGATCTCGGCCTGGCCCAGGAAGCGGGCGACCCGGTCACTCGGCTTGGCGCCGACCGACAGCCAGTGCTTGGCCCGCTCGCCGTTGAGGGTGATCCGCTGGGGATGATCCTTGGCGACCATGGGGTTGTAGGTGCCGATCTTCTCGATGAAGCGGCCGTCGCGCGGGCTCCGGGAATCGGCCACCACAATGCGGTAGAAGGGGCGCTTCTTGGCGCCGCCGCGGGCCAGACGAATTCTCAGTGACATTTCGGTTCCTCTTGGTTTGTCGAAAGCTTGCTATGCGGGTTTGCGGCACACCGCCTGGAGCTTGTTCCCGTCGGGATCGCGCACGTAGGCGGCGTAATAGTTCTTGGCGTAGTGCGGACGCAGGCCAGGCGCGCCCTCGTCGATGCCGCCGGCCTGGAGCGCCGTGGCGTGGAAGGCGTGGACCGCCTCGCGGGCCGGCGCCAGGAAGGCAACGTGGGTGCCGTTGCCCCAGGTCGCCGGCCGCCCGTCGAAGGGCCGCCGGGTCGAGACCGCGGGCCGCCGGGTGCCGGGCAGGCAGTAGGCCGTGCCGTCGGCCTCGTCGAAGAGCCGTTCCAGGCCGAGCGTCGCCAGCACCCTGTCGTAGAAGGCGCGGGAGCGCTCCAGGTCGTTGCTGCCCAGAGTGACGTGGGAGATCAGCGCCTGGCCCGGCGCGCAGCTGCGGCCCTCGCCGTAGTGAACCGCCTGGAGCTTGTTGCCGTCCGGATCGCGCAGATAGGCGGCGAAGTAGTCGGGCGCGTAGTCGGGCCGCGGGCCGGGCGCGCCCTCGTCGCGGCCGCCGGCCTTCAGCCCCATCGCATGGAAGGCCGCAACGGCCTCCCGGCTGGGCGCCATGAAGGCCACGTGGGTGCCGTTGCCCCAGGTCGCCGGCAGGCCGTCGAAGGGGGGAAAGATCCAGAGCCAGGGATAGGACTTGCGCGCCAGTGAGTAGGCCATGGCGCCGTCCTGCTCGAACACGCAGGAGACGCCGAGCGACTCCAGCGCGGCGTCGTAGAAGGCGCGCGAGCGGTCCAGGTCGTTCGATCCCAGGGTCAGGTGGCTGAGCATCGCGAAGGCCTGCTACCCCTAGCCTCTGAAGCCGCCGGGGCCGCCCATGCCGGGCGGCAGCATGTTCTGAAGCCCGCCGCGCATCATGCCCTTCTTGCCCATCTTCTGGACCCGCTTCATCATCTTGGAGGCCTGGGCGTGCTGCTTGAGCAGCTTGTTGACCTCCTGCACCGAGGTGCCGGAGCCCCGGGCGATGCGCTGGCGGCGCGAGGCCTTGATGATCTCGGGGCGCTGGCGCTCCTTCGGCGTCATCGAGGAGATGATCGCCAGCTGGCGCTTCACCATGCCGTCGTCGATGTTGGCCTTCTGCATCTGCTGCTTGACGTTGGGCACGCCGGGCAGCAGCGACATCATCTCCTGCAGTCCGCCCATCTTGGTCAGCTGCTTCAGCTGCTGGGCCATGTCGTCGAGGTCGAAGCGGCCCTTCTGCACCTTCTTGAGCAGCTTCTCGGCCTCGTCCTGCTCAATCGTCTCGGCCGCCTTCTCGACCAGCGAGACGACGTCGCCCATGCCGAGGATGCGCCCGGCCACCCGGTCCGGATGGAAGGCCTCGAGCGCGTCCAGCTTCTCGCCGGTGCCGAGCAGCTTGATCGGGCAGCCGGTGACCGCCTTCATCGAGAGCGCCGCGCCGCCCCGCGCGTCGCCGTCGACGCGGGTCAGCATGATGCCGGTCAGCCCGACCGTCTCGTTGAAGTTCCGCGCGACGGTGACCGCGTCCTGGCCGGTCATGGCGTCGGCGACCAGGAGGGTCTCGTGGGGCTTGGTCGCTGCGCCCACGGCGGCGACCTCGGCCATGAGCTCCTCGTCGATCGCGAGGCGCCCGGCGGTGTCCAGCAGCACCACGTCGAAGCCCTCCAGCGCGGCGGTCTGAACCGCGCGCTTGGCGATCGCGACCGGCGGCTCGCCGGGCACGATGTCCAGGGTGCGCACGTCGCACTGGGTACCGAGCACCGCCAGCTGCTGCTGCGCGGCCGGCCGCCGCACGTCGAGCGAGGCCATCAGGGCCTTCTTCTTCTCGCGCTCCTTCAAGCGCAGGGCGATCTTCGCGGTGCTGGTGGTCTTGCCGGAGCCCTGCAGGCCGACCATCATGATCACGACCGGCGGCGTCGCCTCCAGGCTGAGGCCCTCGCCCTCGCCGCCGAGCATCTCCACCAGGTGGTCGTTGACGATCTTGACGACCATCTGGCCCGGCGTGACCGAGCGCAGCACGTCCTGGCCGACCGCCCGCTCGCGCACCGCCTCGACGAAGTCCTTGACCACGGGCAGCGCCACGTCGGCTTCCAGCAGGGCCACGCGCACCTCGCGCAGGGCCGCGCCCACATCGGCCTCCGACAAGGCGCCGCGCCGGGTCAGCTTGCCGAAGACGGCGCCGAGACGTTCCTGAAGGTTCTCGAACATGCTCTCTCGCTCCGGTCGGGCCCGGGCAACCACCCCGCGTCGAGACAAACGCCGATCGCGCCAGTGCGCGACACTCGCGGACTGACGGAGCGCCCGCGTCGCCGCGGGCAGCCAGGGGTTAAGCCTTGGCCAGAACGGGCGGGAACCTAGGTGCCCGACGGCGCGGCGTCAAGCCGAAGCTGGCGAACCCGCGCCGCGCTGCGGCGGCGGGCACGCGCACCCGGCTCGTTCAGCCGCCGAAGAACCCGCCGGTGGAACGGTAAAGATCAGCCACTCCGGCCCAGATGATGCAGACGAGAGAGAGAATCAGGGCCCATTCGAGCAGGGTGAGATCCATTCTGTTCTGGAGTTTCTTGAGGTGTTTCATTGAAATCTTCAGCCTTTTCTTAACAGTCTTTTTATTTCCAGGCCATTTCACTTCGCTGCCTGAGTAAAACACGATTTCTATTGTAACAAGAATGTTGCAAAACTCAAGAGTCCGTTAGCCTCCTCCCCCTAGACTCCCCTTGAGTTGTTTCTCGACCAAGCGAGCAGGATCATGGGCAAAACCCTGGGAATTTTGTTCGGCGCCATGATGTTCGGGCTATTCTTCGTCCTTGGCGCGAACGTGGCAACGCAGACCGACCGGCAGGCTGGCGACATGCCGGTCTCGGACATCCTGGCCAATCTGGCGTCCGCAGCCAACGACATGGTGGGCGAGAAAGCCGCCCACAACATCGTCATCAACGGGGCCAAGGTCGAATCCGACACCCGGCTGGTCTACTACTACCGTGTCGTCGGCGGCACCCATATCGACCGGAGCATCGTCGACGAGAAGACCAGGGAGCTGAAGCGCGCCGTGTGCCGCGACCGCATGAGCCGCCGCGCGCTCGATGGCGGCGCCCATATCCGCTACTCCTACCGCAGCATCAAGGGCAACGAGCTGCTGGGCGTCTCGGTGACCGCGATGGACTGCGCGTAGAGCAGATCCGGGCCCGCCGTGATCCTGGACTTGTGACCGTCCGGGGCCCTATAAACCGGGCGTTATGACGGCCCGCGCGTTTACCAAGATGCACGGCCTCGGCAACGATTTCGTCGTGATCGACGCGCGCCGAGAGCCGTTCCAGCCCACGGAGTTGGAGGCGCGGCTGATCGCCGACCGCCGGCTCGGGGTCGGCTGCGACCAGTTCCTGGTCATGGAGCCGCCGACCAACGGCGCGGCCGAGATCTTCCTGCGCATCCGCAACGCCGACGGCCGCGAGGTCGGCGCCTGCGGCAACGGCACCCGCTGCGTCGCGCGGCTGCTGATGGACGAGAGCGGCAGCGCCACGGCCAGGATCGAGACCGCGGCGGGGATCCTCGCCGCGTCCGAGGCCGGCGGCGGCCGCGTCGCGGTCGACATGGGCCCGGCGCGCCTCGACTGGCGGGATATCCCCCTGGCCGAACCCCGCGACACCCTGCACCTCGATTTTGCGTTGGGTCCGCTCGGCGACCCGGTGGCGGTCAACATGGGCAATCCCCACGCCGTCTTCTTCGTGGCCGACGCCGAGGCGGTCGACCTGGCCGCCCTGGGCCCGCAGATCGAGCAAGACCCGCTGTTCCCCGAGCGCTGCAACGTGGGCCTGGTCCAGGTCCTGTCGCGGCGGCGCCTGCGCTACCGGGTCTGGGAGCGCGGCGTCGGCATCACCCGGGCCTGCGGCAGCGGCGCCTGCGCCGCCGGGGTCGCGGCGGCCCGCCGCGGCCTGGCCGAGCGCCAGGTGACGCTTCAGCTCGACGGCGGCGAGCTCGAGACCGAATGGCGCGAGGACGGCCACGTGATCCTGACCGGCCCCGCGGCGACGGCGTTCCACGGCCGCCTGCCGGAAGGCCTGCCGTCATGAGCGGCCCGGGCGGCGAGACCGAGGTCATCACCTTCGGGTGCCGGCTGAACGCCTTCGAGTCTGAGGTCATCCGCGGCCACGCCCGGGACGCCGGCCTGGGCGACGCGGTGATCGTCAACACCTGCGCGGTGACCGCCGAGGCCGAGCGGCAGGCGCGCCAGGCGATCCGGCGGGCGCGGCGCGAGCGCCCGGCATCGCGGATCATCGTCACCGGCTGCGCCGCGCAGATCGATCCGGCCGGCTTCGCCGAGATGCCCGAGGTCGACCGGGTGCTCGGCAACGAGGAGAAGCTCAAGCTCGAGAGCTACGGCGCGCCGGGCGAGGCGCGGGTCGAGGTCAACGACATCGCCGCCGCCAGGCAGACCGCGGCGCACCTGATCCAGGGCTTCGAGGGCCGCACCCGGGCCTTCGTCCAGGTTCAGCAGGGCTGCGACCACCGCTGCACCTTCTGCATCATACCGTTCGGCCGGGGGCCGAGCCGCTCGGTGCCGCTCGGCGACATCGTGCGCCAGGTCCGCCTGCTGGCCGAGAATGGCGTCGCCGAGGTGGTCCTGACCGGGGTCGACATCACCGATTTCGGCCGGGACCTGCCAGGCCGCCCGCGCCTCGGCCAGATGATCCGCCGGCTGCTGGCGCAGGTGCCCGAGCTGCCGCGCCTGCGGCTGTCGAGCGTCGACCCGGTCGAGCTCGACGAGGACGTGCTGCGCCTGCTGGCCGAGGAGCCCCGCTTCATGCCGCACCTGCACCTGAGCCTGCAAGCCGGCGACGACCTGGTCCTCAAGCGCATGAAGCGCCGCCACCTGCGCCGGGACGCGATCGAGCTCTGCGCCGAGGCGCGGCGGCGGCGCCCTGACGCGGTCTTCGGCGCCGACCTGATCGCCGGCTTCCCGACCGAGAGCGAGGCGATGTTCCAGCGCTCGCTTGACCTGGTGACCGACTGCGGCCTGACCTACCTGCACGTCTTTCCCTACTCCGCGCGCCCCGGAACCCCGGCCGCGCGCATGCCCCAGGTGCCGGGGCCCGAACGCAGGGAACGGGCGGCGCGCCTGCGCGCCGCGGGCGAGCGCGCGCTGGACGGCTTCCTGCAAAGCCGGGTCGGCGGCCGCGCCGACGTTCTGATCGAGAAGCCAGGCTTCGGCCGCAGCGAGCACTACGCGCCGGTACGCCTGACCAGCCCAGCGGAAGGCCCGGCGGTCGGCACGGTTGCGGCCTGCCGGATCGCCGCCGTCGAGGACGGCGCACTGGTCGGGACCGCCGCGCCATGACCGCGACGCCGGCCGACGAGGCGGGCAAGGGCGGCTGGTTCGCCCGCCTGAAGAGCGGCCTGTCGCGCTCCTCGTCCAAGATCGGCGAGGGGCTGCGCGGCATCCTGGTCAAGCGAAAGCTCGACGACGCGGCCCTGGAAGAGCTCGAGGAGCTGCTGATCACCAGCGACCTGGGGGTGGCCACGGCGGCCAAGCTGACCGCGAAGCTGGCCGCCGGACGCTACGACAAGGAGATCAGCCCCGAGGAGGTGCGGTCCGTGCTGGCCGAGGAGATCGCGGCCATCCTGGCGCCAGTCGCCCTGCCGCTGCGGCTCGACCCGGCGCTCACGCCTAACGTCGCGCTGATCGTCGGGGTCAACGGCAGCGGCAAGACCACGACGATCGGCAAGCTCGCCCAGCGGCACCGCGCCGAGGGCAGCAGCGTCATGCTGGCGGCCGGCGACACCTTCCGCGCCGCCGCGATCGAGCAGCTGCAGATCTGGGGCCGCCGCACCGACTGCCCGGTGATCGCGAAGTCGCCGGGCGCCGACGCCGCGGGCCTCGCCTACGAGGCCCTGGAGCAGGCCCGCAAGGAGGAGCGCGACCTGCTGCTGATCGACACTGCAGGCCGCCTGCACAACAAGGCCGACCTGATGGCCGAGCTGCAGAAGATCAGCCGGGTCCTGAAAAAGATCGACCCGGCGGCGCCGCACCACTGTATCCTCGTACTCGACGCGACCACCGGCCAGAACGCCCACGCCCAGGTCGAGACCTTCAAGCAGCTGGTCGAGGTGACCGGCCTGGTCGTGACAAAGCTGGACGGTTCGGCGCGCGGCGGTGTATTGGTCGCGCTGGCGGAGCGCTTCGGCATTCCGGTCCACGCGGTCGGAGTCGGCGAGGGACCCGAGGATCTGCGTCCGTTCGATCCGCGGGAGTTCGCCAACGCCCTGGTAGGCCTGGACGACTGAACGGGCAGGCGAAGGAACCGAGCGCCCCCATGATGAGCGCCCACGACAAGCTTGAGACCGCCTCCGACCTGCTCTACCGGGGCGACCTGTCGCGCGCCTTGAGCCTGGTGGACGAAGCGCTGGCCGAGGAGCCCTTGCACGCCGGCGGCCACGCCTTGCGCGGCCGGATTCTGACCCTGACCGGCGATCTGCCGGCGGCCAAGAAGTCGGTCGGCCGGGCCATGGAGATCGACCCGGACTTCGCCGCCGCCTACTTCGTGGCCGGCCTGATCGACGAGGTCCAGGGCGACCGGCGCCAGGCTGTGCTGTGGTACGGCCGGGCGGTCGACCTGGAACCGGACCAGGTCGGCTTCCTCTGCGCCCTGGCCGAAGCGCAGATCGCCCTGGAAAGGCTCGACGAGGCCCGGGTCACGCTGGCGCAGATCGAGGCGCTCGACCCCTTCGACCCTTCGGTGCTGGTGCTGCGCGCCCGCTTCGCCTGGCTGGGCGGCGACCGCGATACGGCGCGGGAGTGCCTGGAGGCGGCGATCAAGCTGGATCCGAACGACCTCGAAGCGCGGCGTATCCTGGCTGCGGTCGAGCTCGGCGCCGGCCGGCCCGAGGAAGCCCGGAACAACGCGGCCGTGATCCTGCGGCACGAGCCGAGGGACAGCGAGGCGCTCGCGGTCCTGCTCGACAGCCTGACCAGCCTGGGCGACCTGGCGGCGGCGCGCGCCGCCTGCGAGGCGCACCTCGAGGCGGCGCCGCGAAGCGCGCTCGGGCACGCCATGCTGGCCCACGTCGCCTTGCTCCAGGACGACGTCGATGCGGCCGAGCCCTCGGTTGCGCGGGCGATCGAGATCGACCCGGACGCCGCCTACGTGCGCTTGACCCAGGCCCGGCTGGACCGTGCCCGCGGCGCCCTGGATCAGGCGGTCGAGAGCTACCGGGCCGCGATCGAGAGCGATCCCTCCAACGTCGACGGCCACCTGGAACTGGTCGAGTGCTGCCGGCAGCTGGGCCGGGACCGGGAGGCCCGGCGGGCGCTCCAGGAGGCGCGAACCGCCGCCGGCGACAACGTCGAGGCCTTGCTCGCGGTCGCGGCCAACGCCGAGGACGCCGGCTGGGACCAGGAGGCCGAGGGCTGCGCCGAGGACATCCTGCACCGCGAGCCGGAGAACGACCTGGCCCAGCTCCTGCTCGGCTTCGCCGCGCTGCGCAAGGGAGACACGGCCAAGGCCCGCCTGATCGCCGAAGCCGTCCTCAACCGCGAGCCGGACAGCGAGGGCGCGCAGGTGCTCCTCGAGCAAGCCGAGGTGGCGGGGTCGTTGCGTGGCCGGCTGGCCAGCTGGGCGCGGATGCCCGGACTGGCGCTGGCCAACCGGATGTCCAAGCTCCTGACCCGCTGGCGGCGTCGCGGCACGTCCGCATGAGCCAAGGCGCGGGCTGCACGGTCCTGGCCTTTGCCGGGAGCCTGCGGCAGCAGTCGCTCAACAAGGTCCTGATCGAAGCCGCCCGGCACTTGGCGCCGCCGGGCATGACCATCGAGAGCTTCGACCTGAGACCGATCCCGCTCTACGACAACGATGTCTACGAGGTCGGCTTTCCGCCGGCGGTGGCGGGGTTTCGTGCCGCCCTGGCCCGGGCGGACGGCGTCCTCATCGCGACGCCCGAGTACAACTACTCCATTCCCGGCGTGCTCAAGAACGCCATCGACTGGGCTTCGAGGGCGCCGGACCAGCCGTTCGACGGCAAGCCGGTCGCGATCATGGGCACCAGCCCTGGGGGCCTGGGGACCGCCCGGGCACAGTACCACCTGCGGCAGTGCTTCGTCTTCCTGAACGCCGCCGTGATCAACCGCCCGGAGGTCATGATCCCCGGGGCGCGAACCGCCTTCGACGAAGCCGGGCGGCTGATCGACACGGAGCGGCGCGAGCGCCTCGAAGGCCTGCTCGCCGCGCTGGCCGAGGCCATCGTCCGCCGCAAGGCCGCCCCGACCTAATCGCGCCCTCTTAGTAGCGGGGCGACGATACTTGGTTGTTCCGATTTGAGGAGTTCTCCCGATAGCCCTCGATACCGGAGTCGTTGCCCTCGTGCTCCTGGCGGCAGTCATGCACGCCACCTGGAACGCCTTCGTGAAGGCGGGCGGCGACCGCCTGGTGATCATGGCGCTGGCGATGATCCTCGCATCCCCGTTCTGCCTGTTCGGCGCCCTCTTCGTTCCCTTTCCCGACCCCGCGAGCTGGCCCTATCTCGTCGCGTCCATCGTGATCCACTCCGCCTACTACGGCTTCCTGATCCACGCCTACCGGCACGGCGACCTGAGTCAAGTCTACCCGATCGCCCGGGGCGCCGCGCCGGTGCTGGTGGCCGCGGCCGCCTGGATATGGGCCGGCGAGGCGCTCAGGCCGCGCGAGATGCTGGGCGTGGCGGTCGTGTCGCTGGGAATCCTCTCGCTCGCCTGGCGCCGGGGTCATGTCCTCCGGGCCGGCGAAGCCGGCTCGATCGCCTTCGCCCTGCTGACCTCACTCAGCATCGCGCTCTACTCCGTGACCGACGGTATCGGCGTGCGCAACGCGGGCTCGGCGATCAGCTACATCCTCTGGCTCTTCGCGCTCGAAGGTTGGCCGCTCTTTCTCTATGCGCTCTGGCGCCGGCGCGGCCGGATCGGCGTCAGCTTTCTGCCCAACCTTAAGATTGGGTTCGGCGCCGCAGCGATTTCCACCCTGGCCTACGGCATCGTGATCTGGGCCATGAGCCTGGGCGCCATGGCCCACGTCGTCGCCCTGCGCGAGACCAGCGTGGTGATGGCCGCCGCGATCGGCGCCATGGCGCTCAAGGAGCCTTTCGGCCTGCGCCGGATCGCCGCGGCGGCCACCGTGGCGGCCGGCGCGGTCCTGCTCAACGCCGGCTGACGGTCAGGCCGCCGGGTTGCGGCGCTCTCCGAGACAGGGGCGCCTGGATCTCGCGCAGGAGCTTGCGGCGGATCGCGCGCGGAAAATCGCTGAAGTCGTCGGCCACCACGACGAAGGAGGCCGTGCCGCCGATCACGTGGTCGGCGAAGTAGCGCCCGAGGCCCCGGTCGCGGTCGCGTATCGCCAGCCCGTTCACGGTGATGCCCAGCGCCAGCACCCGGTCCCGGGCCACCCCCGGCGCCGGGCCGGAGTTGTTGCGGCCGTCGCCCGAAACGTCGATGACCCGCCGGCGGCCGGCGAAGCCGTTGTCCTCGAACAGGCGCGCCGCGTAGAGCAGCGCTTGGGAGATCGAGGTGCCGTTGCCGACGAAGAGACGGGGGCTCGCGAGCACGGCGTCGGCGAAGGCGGCGGCCGAGGCTGGGTCGCGGACGTGGGCCCAGCCGACCGCCTGCTTCTGCTCCAGTCCCACGCCCCATTGGACAAGGGTGACGGCGATGCCCTGGTCTCCGGCGGCCTCGATCGCCGCGATCACCGCCGGGTCGCGAAAGGCCGCGGCCAGTCCCACCGTCTGCAGACGGTACTCCGCTTCATCGACGCTGGCCGAGACGTCGACCGCCAGGACCAGCTCCAGGTCGACAGGGCGATCATGTGAGCCCGCTCTCGTCTCAACGGCGAGGAGACCGAGGAGTAGCAGGGCGGCTCCCGCAGTGCGCATGACGGCCGCTGCGCCGCGCCGCTCAGCCGCTGGCGTCAGGCGGGTTGCCGCGCGGCGCGAAGGCCTTTTCGTCGCGCAGGTCATGAAAATGATTCAGCGCCCAGTGGACCGAGGGAAAGGCGAGATCGTCCCAGGGTATGTCCGGCCAGCGGTAGAGTCCGACCTCGGTCGATTCCGGGCCGGGTCCGAACTCGGGATCGGCGAGCCGTGCGCGGTAGATCAGCTGGATCTGGCTGATCCTGGGAATCGAGTAGACCGCCATGAGCTGATCGATCTCGATCCGCGCCCGCGCCTCTTCCCAGGCCTCCCGCCGGGCGCCGTCCGCCGCGCTCTCGTGCAGCTCCATGTAGCCGGCCGGGATGGTCCAGTAGCCCTCGCGCGGCTCGATCGCCCGGCGGCAGAGCAGGATCTCCTCGCGCCAGGAGACCACCGCGCCGACCACGATCTTGGGGTTCTCGTAGTTGATGAAGCCGCAATCGATGCAGACCAGGCGCGCGTGGTCGTCGCCTTCGGGAACCTTCCGCTCGAAGCTGGGGCCGCCGCGCTCTGTTCGGGTCATCGCGGCAGTGTGGACCAGCGCCCGACGGCGAACAAGCGCGCCTTGCGGCGCGGCACGCCGCCAGGAAATTGAGGAAATCTTAACGCTCTTACTTAACGATGGAATGGCGGTGCGGCGCGACTTGATGCCGGCCGCTCAGGGCCATTTTGCGGGGTTGTGGAAGGATTGCCGTCGATGGTGAACAGTTGGATCTTGCGGGTCGTTGCGGCGATGCCTTTGCTCGCGGCGGCAAGCTTGCCGGCCCAGGCTCAGCCGGCCTGCTACACGCACGACAAGATTCTTGACCGCTTCTCGGCAGTCTACGACGAAGCGCCGGTGGCCCGCGGGCTGACCCAGGACGGACAGATGGTCCAAGTCCTGTCGACCGGCGACGGCAAGACCTGGACCCTGATCGTTTCCAAGCCCGGCGGCGAGACCTGTGTCCTCATGGCCGGTGAGGGCTGGCGCAGCGCGACGCATAAGCCGAAGGAGCCCGGCCTGGGCACCTGAACAGCCGGGTCCGGCCGGCGGACGGGCGGACCCAGGGGAGTGGTTCAACGCCGCGGCACCGCGGCACAGCAGGAAGAGCTGGAAGAACAGATATGATCTCTCGTCTTCTCGGATTTTTCTCCGCCGACATGGCCATCGACCTGGGCACCGCCAATACGCTGGTGGCGGTCCGGGGCCAGGGCATCGTGCTCAACGAGCCTTCGGTCGTGGCGATCGCCGAGGTCAAGGACCGGCGCCGCGTGGTCGCGGTCGGCAACGAGGCCAAGCTGATGCTCGGCCGCACGCCGGGCGGCATCCACGCGATCCGGCCGCTGCGCGAAGGCGTGATCGCCGACTTCGAAGTCGCCGAGGAAATGATCAAGTACTTCATTCGCAAGGTGCACAAGCGGCGCAGCTTCGTCAGTCCCCAGGTAATCATCTGCGTGCCGACCGGCTCGACCGCGGTCGAGCGCCGGGCGATCCAGGAGGCCGCAGAGTCGGCCGGGGCGCGCCACGTCTTCCTGATCGAGGAGGCGATCGCGGCGGCGATCGGCGCCGGCCTGCCGGTGACCGAGCCGACCGGCTCCATGGTAGTCGACATCGGCGGCGGCACGACCGAGGTCGCCGTGCTCTCGCTCGGCGGCATCGTCTACGCCCGCTCGGCGCGGGTCGGCGGCGACACCATGGACGAGGCGATCATCCACTATATCCGGCGCAACCATCACCTCTTGATCGGCGAGAGCACCGCCGAGCGGATCAAGAAGGAGATCGGCGCCGCCTGCGCGCCCGGCACCGGCGACGGCCTGACCATGGAGGTCAAGGGCCGCGACCTGACCCAGGGCATCCCGAAAGAGCTGGTGATCACCGAGCGCCAGGTGGCCGAGGCCCTCGGCGACGCGGTCAGCGCCATCGTCGACGCGGTCAAGGACGCGCTCGAGGACACCGCGCCGGAGCTCGCCGCCGACATCATCGAGAAGGGCATCGTGCTGACCGGCGGCGGCGGCCAGCTGCGCAACCTGGACACGGTGCTGCGCCGCGAGACCGGCCTGCCGGTCGTGCTCGCCAACGACCCCTTGTCCTGCGTCGTGCTCGGCACGGGGCGCTGCCTGGAAGAGATGGCGACGCTCAAGAACCTGCTGATCACGATGCACTGATCAGTACCCTCTCCCCCCGGGAGAGGGTGGCGAGGCACCGCCGAGCCGGGTGAGGGCGCGTTAGTTCGGGTGAGCCAGTTGCCCAATTCTCGAAACGACCGGCCCTCACCCTCCCAACGCCTTCGGCGTCGGTCCCCTCCGTCTCCCAAGGGCGAGGGCTAGTTGGCCGCCTCCAGCGCCGCCACGCCGGGCAGGGTCTTGCCTTCGAGCCATTCCAGGAACGCGCCGCCCGCGGTCGAGACGTAGGAGAAGCGCTCGAGCGCGCCGGCCTGGGCCAGCGCCGCCACGGTGTCGCCGCCGCCGGCGACCGACAGCAGCTTGCCTTGTTCGGTCAGCTCGGCCGCGGCCCGGGCCACCACGGTCGTGCCCCGGTCGAAGGGCGGGGTCTCGAAGCAGCCGAGCGGCCCGTTCCAGACCAGGGTGCAGCACTCGCCCAGGCGGCGCATAAGGTGCTCGGCCGAGGCCGGCCCGATGTCGAGGATCATCGCGTCTTCCGGCACCGCCTTGATCGAGACGATCTGCTCCTCCTGGCCGGGCGCCAGGTCACCGGCGACCCGCGCGTCGGTCGGCAGCACGATGTCGCAGCCCGCGGCCTTGGCCTTCTCGACGATGGCGCGCGCCGTCTCGGCCAGGTCGTGCTCGCACAGTGACCTGCCGACGCCGACGCCCAGCGCGTTGAGGAAGGTGTTGGCCATGCCGCCGCCGATCACCAGGAGATCGACCCGCTGGACCAGGTTGCCAAGCAGGTCGAGCTTGGTCGAGACCTTGGCGCCGCCGACCACGGCCGCGAGCGGCCGCCGCGGGTCGTCGAGGCACTGCGCCAGGTGCTCCAGCTCGGCCTGCATGAGGCGCCCGGCCGCCGCCGGCAGCAGCCGCGCCAGGGCCTCGACCGAGGCGTGGGCCCGGTGGGCGGCCGAGAAGGCGTCGTTGACGTAGAGCTCGCCGAGCACGGCGAGCGCGGCCGCGAAGTCCGCGTCGTTGGCTTCCTCGCCGGCGTGGAAGCGCAGGTTCTCCAGCAGGACGACCTCGCCCGGGCCGAGGCGCGCGACCGCCGCCTCGGCCGCCTGGCCAATGCAGTCGCCCGCGAAGGCCACTGGAGCGCCGCCCAGGGCGTCACTCAAGGGGCCGATCAGGGGCTCGAGCGACATCTCGGGCACGACCTTGCCCTTGGGCCGCCCGAAGTGGGACATCAGCACGACCCGTGCGCCGCGCCCGCGCAGCGCCTCGAGGGTCGGCACCAGGCGGGTGATCCGCGTCGCGTCGGTGACGCGCCCGTCCTTGACCGGCACGTTGAGATCGGCGCGCAAGAGTACGCGCCGCCCCTCCATATCCAGGTCATCCAAGGTCTTGAACCGCGGCGTATCAGACATGTCGTTCCCCTTCCTTCACCCGGACCCGGGGGATTGATAGGAAAGGCGGAGAGGCCGGGCAAGAGGAACGGCGGCGCCGCGATTGACAGGGCGGCGCGGAGCCGCAGGATGACATGCGAGAGAGGAACATGCCCTACGCCTTGGCTCTGATCACGGGCGCGACCAGCGGGATCGGCGAAGCCTTCGCCCGCGCCCTGCCGCCGGCGACCGACCTGGTCCTGACGGGCCGGGACCGCGGCCGGCTGGACGCGCTCGCGGCCGAGCTGGGCGGCGGCGAACGCCGGATCGAGACCCTGGCGGCCGATCTCTCCGAGGCCGAGGGCCGAACGGCCCTGATCGACTTCGCCGCGGAGCGGCCGGTCGACCTCCTGATCAACAACGCGGGCCTGGCCGCCTTCGGCGCCCTGGCCGACAACCCGCCGGAGCGCGAGTCGGAGATGGTGCTGGTCAACTGCCTGGCCCCGGTCTCCCTGACCCGCGCGCTGCTGCCGGGCATGCTGGCCCGCGCCGGCGAGCGGCGCCGGCGCGCCGGCCTGATCTTCGTGGCCAGCACGGCGGCCTTCTTCCCCTTGCCGCAGCTCGCCACCTACACCGCGACCAAGGCCTTCGGCCTGGCGCTCGGCGAGAGCCTGGCCTCGGAGCTCTCGGGACAGCCGGTCGACGTGCTCTCGCTCTGCCCCGGCGCGACCCGGACCAACTTCTTCGACCGCGCGGGCATCGTCGGGATGAACCCCTTCGGCATGACCAGCGCCGAGCGCGTAGCGCGGGAAGGCCTCGCGCAGCTCGGCCGGCGCACGGTCCACGTGGTCGGCGGCGGCAACCGCCTGGCGGCCCTGGCCAGCCGCTTCGCGCCCCGCTCGGTGCTGCGCAGCGGCACCCGGCGGATCGCCACCAGCAAGTTCGCAGGAGGCTGACGCATGCAGGACCCGCTTTCCCGCGCCGCTTACGTCCTGGGGCAGGGCGCCCGCGTCGGGCTCTACTGGGGCCAGTACTGGCTCTCGGCGCGACTGACCACGCCGGTCAAGGCGCGGAAGCCGATCGAAGGCCCCATGCCGGACACCCGGCAGGTTCTCGTCGACCTCGCCAAGCTGATGGAACGGGACCTCGAGAACATCGAGAAGGGCTACTACCGCATGCCCCACGACCTCGCGGCCAGCCCCTTCAAGGCCTTGGCCCAGGCCGGCAGCTATTTTTCCGACCTCAACAAGGTCGAGAAGCGGCGCCACGGCCGCGGCGGGCGCGACGTGCTGCAGACCCATCCCGACTCGGCGGCCCTGCCGAACTACTACCGCCAGAACTTCCACTTCCAGACCGACGGCTACCTGAGCCGCGAGTCCGCCGAACTCTACGACCACCAGGTCGAGGTGCTCTTCGTAGGCGGCGCCGACGCCATGCGCCGCCAGGCCCTGGTGCCGCTCTACGAGATCATGAAGGACCGGCGCCAGAGCGAGACGCGCCTCGCCGACATCGCCTGCGGCACCGGGCGCTTCCTAAGCTTCGTCAAGGACAACTACCCGCGGCTCAAGGTGACGGCCCTGGACCTCAGCCGGCCCTATGTCGAGAAAGCGCGCGACGACCTCAAGTCCTGGCGTGACATCAACTACCTGGTCGCGCCGGCCGAGGCGACCGGCCTGGCCGAGGCCAGCCAGGACGTGGTCACCTGCATCTACCTGTTCCACGAGCTGCCCAAGAAGGTGCGGCCCGAGGTCGCCCGCGAGATCGCGCGCATCCTGAAGCCGGGCGGCAAGCTGATCTTCATCGACTCGATCCAGTACGGCGACCGGCCCGAGTTCGACGGCCTGCTGTCCTACTTCCCCGTTGCCTTCCACGAGCCCTACTACATCGACTACGCGAAGACGGACCTGACGGCCCTGTTCGAGGAGGCGGGCCTGGAGGTCGAGCAGGTCGAGCGCGTCTACTTCTCGCGCATGATGGTGCTGCGGAAGCCGTAAGGCGCCCGCCGCGACTGCTACATGGTCGGGATGTTGAAGTCGGCGCCGGCGCGGATGCCGGTCGGCCAGCGCGTGGTCATGGTCTTCAGCTTGGTGTAGAAACGCACGCCCTCGGGGCCGTGCATGTGGTGGTCGCCGAACAGCGAGCGCTTCCAGCCGCCGAAGCTGTGGAAGGCCATGGGCACCGGGATCGGCACGTTGACCCCGACCATGCCGATCTGCACCGAGTTGGCGAAGTGCCGGGCGGCGTCGCCGTCGCGGGTGAAGATCGCCGTGCCGTTGCCGTACTCGTGGCCGTTGACCATCTCGACCGCCGCGCCGTAGTCGGGGGCGCGCACCACCGAGAGCACGGGGCCGAAGATCTCCTCCTGGTAGATCTTCATGTCGGTGGTCACCCTGTCGAAGATCGAGCCACCCATGAAGTAGCCGTTCTCGTAGCCCTGGAGCTTGAGATCGCGGCCGTCGAGCGCCAGCGTGGCGCCCTCCTTGATGCCGTGGTCGATGTAGCCCATGACCTTGTCGTAGTGCTCCCTGGTCACCAGGGGGCCCATCTCGACTTCCGGGTCGGTGCCCGGGCCGACCTTGAGGCCGCGCACCCGAGGCGCGAGGCGGTCGATCAGGCCATCGGCCACCTCGTCGCCGACCGCGACCGCGACCGAGACCGCCATGCAGCGCTCGCCGGCCGAGCCGTAGGCCGCGCCCATGATGGCGTCGGTCGCCTGCTCCATGTCGGCGTCGGGCATGACGATCATGTGGTTCTTGGCGCCGCCCAGGGCCTGGACCCGCTTGTTGTGGGCGCAGCCGGTCCGGTAGATGTGCTCGGCGGTCGCCGTGGCGCCGACGAAGCTGACGGCCTGGATTCCGGGGTGCTCCAGTATGGCGTTGACCGCCACCTTGTCGCCCTGGATCACGTTGAACGCGCCGTCCGGCACGCCCGCCTCCTTGAAGAGTTCGGCCAGCCTGAGCGAGAAGGAGGGGTCCTTCTCCGAGGGCTTGAGCACGAAGGTGTTGCCGCAGGCGAGCGCCATGGGCGCCATCCAGAGCGGAATCATGGCCGGGAAGTTGAAAGGCGTGATGCCGGCGACCACGCCCAGCGGCTGGCGCACCGAATAGCTGTCGACGCCGGCGCCGACGTCCTCGCTGTACTCGCCCTTGAGCAGGTGGGGGATGCCGCAGGCGAACTCCACGACCTCGAGGCCGCGGGTGATCGAGCCCTTCGCGTCGGTGATCGTCTTGCCGTGCTCCTCGGTGATCAGCGCGGCCAGTTCGTCCATGTTGGCCTCGATCAGGCCCTTCAGCTTGAACATGACCCGCGCGCGCCGGAGCGGCGGCGTCGCCGCCCATTCGGGAAAGACCTCCCTGGCCGCCGCGACGGCGGCGTCGACGTCGCTCACCTCGGCGAAGGCGACCTGGCGGATGACCTCGCCCAGCGCCGGGTTGTAGATGTCGCCGCGGCGGCCGCCGCTGCCCTCGGACAGCCGTCCGCCGATGTAGTGCTGTATGAGCTCGCTCATGACGCCTCCCCGCGCTCCCTTGCTCTGGTTTCCCAGGCAAGATAGCCGGAAGGCGGACCAAGACAAGACCTGGAACGAGCGTCGCAGGGGCGCCAAAGAAGGGCATGCGCCGGCACGGCGCCGATACTAGACTTGGGCCGCGAGCCCGACCGACCGAGGAGCCCGACATGGAAAAGATCGCGCGCCAGCCCGGAGACGTCTTCCTGGTGATCGACGTGCAGAACGATTTCTGCCCCGGCGGCGCGCTGGCCGTGCCCGATGGCGACCAGGTGGTGCCGGTGATCAACCGGCTCATGGCGGCCTTCGATCATGTCCTCATGACTCAGGACTGGCATCCCCGGGGCCACGGCTCCTTCGCCTCCTCCCACGGGGGGCGCCAGCCCTTCGAGACGGTCGAGATGCCCTACGGCGCCCAGACCCTCTGGCCGGACCACTGCGTCCAGGGCACGCCCGGCGCCGCCTTCCACGACGCCCTGGACACAGACCGCGCCGAGCTGATCGTCCGCAAGGGCTTCGACCCGGCGATCGATTCCTACTCGGCGTTCTACGAGAACGACCGGAAGACCGCGACCGGGCTGAGCGGCTACATGAAGACGCGCGGCTTCCGCCGGGTCTTCGCCGCCGGGCTGGCGACCGACTTCTGCGTGCACTTCTCCGCCGTGGACGCGGCCAGGGAAGGCTTCGAGACCCTGGTGATCGAGGACGCCTGCCGGGCGATCGACCTCGAGGGCTCGCTCGCCGCCGCGCGCCAGGCGATGACCGAGGCCGGCGTGCGCATGGTCGGCGCCGACGCGATCGCGGCCTGAGACGCAACTCCCTCTTGTTCGCCGCCCCCTAGGGCCTGTTGACAGTTACGGCGCGCTCCTGGTCCGAGTGAAATCGGCCCGCTGTTAGGCGCGAGGAGGAAGGACATGCCGGGCATATTCGACGACGAGCAACGCGGCAGCGGGCCGATTTCGCTGGATCCCTTCGGGACGGGGCGCATTTGCGCCGGGGCGGCGTCGCGGAAGGCCTTGTGGGGCCCCACCCCACGGCGCCTCCCGCTCCTGGCCCCGGCGCAAATGCGCTCCCGCCAAGAGCGCGCC
>JASJEC010000022.1 GCA_030064845.1 Kiloniellales bacterium | reverse complement strand
TTCGGGACGGGGCGCATTTGCGCCGGGGCGGCGTCGCGGAAGGCCTTGTGGGGCCCCACCCCACGGCGCCTCCCGCTCCTGGCCCCGGCGCAAATGCGCTCCCGCCAGGAGCGCGCCGTGAATGTCAACAGGCCCTAGTCCATCGCCTCGAGCTGGTCGATGAAGCCCTCGATGACCGAGAGGCCCTTGTCCCAGAACGCCGGGTCCGAGGCGTCGAGGCCGAAGGGCGCCAGCAGCTCCTTGTGCCGCTTGGTGCCTCCGGCTTCGAGCAGGGCCAGGTACTTCTCAGCGAAACCCTCGGCGGCCTGCTCGTAGACCGCGTAGAGCGAGTTCACCAGGCAGTCGCCGAAGGCGTAGGCGTAGACATAGAACGGCACGTGGATGAAGTGGGGCACGTAGCTCCAGAAGACCTTGTAGTCATCGTCGAACGCGAAGGCCGGCCCTAGGCTCTCCTTCTGGGTCTCCATCCAGATCTCGCCGATCTCCTCGGCGGTCAGCTCGCTCTCGCGCCGGCGGTCGTGCAGGCGCCGCTCGAACTCGTGGAAGGCGATCTGCCGCACCACGGTGTTGAGCATGTCCTCGACCTTGCCGGCCAGCATGGCCTTACGCCGCTTGGGATCGGTCTCGGCCTTGAGCAGCGCGCGGAAGGTCAGCATCTCGCCAAACACGCTGGCCGTCTCCGCCAGGGTGAGCGGCGTCGAGGCCATGAGCTGGCCCTGGCCGCCGGCCAGCAGTTGGTGCACGCCGTGACCCAGCTCGTGGGCCAGGGTCATGACGTCGCGGGTCCGGCCCTGGTAATTCAGCAGCAGGTAGGGGTGCGCGCTCGGCACCGTCGGGTGGGCGAAGGCGCCGGGCGACTTGCCCGGCCGGGTCGGGGCATCGATCCAGCTCCGCTCGAAGAAGCGCCGGCCCAGCTCGGCCAGCTCGGGCGTGAAGGCGCCGTAGGCCTCGAGCACGGTGCGCTGGGCCTCCATCCAAGGGATCACGCGGTCGTCCTGATCGGGCAGGGGCGCGTTGCGGTCCCAGTAGGGCAGGCGCTCGACGCCGAGCCAGCGCGCCTTCAAGGCGTAGTAGCGGTGCGATAGGCGCGGGTAGGCCGCCTTGACCGCCGAGACCAGCGCCTCGACCACCTCGTCCTCCACCAGGTTGTCCAGGTTGCGCGACGAGACCGGGGCCTTGAAGCCGCGCCAGCGGTCTTCGATCTGCTTGTCCTTGGCCAGCGTGTTGGTGATCAGGGCGATGGTCCGGACATTCTCGCCCAGCACCCCGGCGAGCGACTTGGCCGCCGCCTTGCGTACGGCCCCGTCCGGGTCGGTCAGCTTGTGCAGGACCTGGGCGCTGGTCAGCTCTTCGCCGTCGAGCGGGAAGCGCAGGCCCGCCATCGTCTCGTCGAACAGCCGCATCCAGGCGGCCCGGCCGGCCACGTACTTCTCGTGCAGGAGCTCCTCGAGCTTGTCGTCGAGCTGGTGGGGGCGGGACGCCCTGAGGTCGCGCAGCCAGGGACGGTAGCGGGCGAGCGCGCCGCTCGCCTTCAGCTTGGCTTCGAGGGCGTCCTCGTCGACGCGGTTGAGCTCCAGCCCGAAGAACAGCAGCTCGCTGCCGATCACGGTCGTGCGTTCCTGGAGGGTCTGATAGAAGCGGCCGATCTCGGGATCGCTCATGTCGCCGGCGTGGACCAGCTGGGCGTAGCTCATGGCCCGTCCGAGAATCTCGCGAATCGCCTCGTAGCGGCCGATCGCGCCTGCCAACGTGTCCCCCGCGAGGCCGGCGAGCCGGCCCTCGAAGTCCGCGCGGAAGGCCCGCGCCTCGGACTCGGCCCGGTCCAGGTCGTCTTGCAGTTGCTTGGAGTCACGCCCGGGGTAGAGGTCGTCGAGGTCCCATTCCGGAAGCGATTTGAGCGCCGTGTCAGCCGTCACCACTTTCTCCCTTGGCTCTTTTGGATTGCCGCCGCGTCTTGACCCCGGGGATATAGGGGGCATTTATGTGGCCACCAATACGAAAGGCGCCGGAGCCGCACCGTGTCGGCCACTATTCCCGGCCAGAGGGGAGATCATGGCTTTCAAGGACTGGGCGAGCCTGACCGAGCTCTTCTTCGAAAAGGCGCGCGAAGGAGGCGACTCGCCTTTTCTCTGGGTCAAGCGCGACGGCGCCTACCGCCCCCTGACCTGGCGCGAGACGGCCGACGCGGTCAGGGAACTGGCGCGCGGCCTGATCGACCTCGGCCTGCAGCCGGGTGAACGCATCGTCCTGGTCTCGGAGAACCGCCCCGAGTGGCTGATCGCCGACATCGCGATCATGGCGGCCGGCGGCATCACCGTGCCGGCCTACACCACCAACACGCCCGAGGACCACAATCACATCCTGACCAACAGCGGTGCCAGCGGCGCCATCGTCTCGACCCGCGCGCTCGGCCGGCGCCTGCTGCCGGCGGCGCTCGAGGCGCCGGACTGCAAGTGGGTGATCTCGATCGAAGATCAGGACCTGGAGCAGAAGGTCGCCTTCGACGTTCACCGCTGGGACGACGTCCTGGCACGCGGTCGCGGGCTGTCCGACGGCATCGACGAGCGCGTGGCCAAGACGGACCGCGACGACATCGCCTGCCTGATCTACACCTCGGGCACCGGCGGCACGCCGCGCGGTGTAATGCTGAGCCACAGGAACATCCTCTGCAACTGCCGGGGCGCCTACGGCCTCCTGACCGAGGTCGGGCTCGGCGACGACGTCTTCCTGTCCTTCCTGCCGCTCAGCCACGCTTACGAACACTCGGGTGGCCAGTTCTTCCCAATCGCCGTCGGCGCGCAGATCTACTACGCCGAGGGCGTCGACAAGCTGCTCAACAATCTGGCCGAGGCGCGCCCGACGATCATGACCGCGGTGCCCCGGCTCTACGAATCCATGCACCAGCGGATCGAGCGCGGCGTCCAGAAGCAGAGCAAGCTCAAGCAGCGGCTCTTCTCGCTCGCGGTCAGCCTCGGCACCAAGGCCTACAAGGACCCGGCCAGCATGAGCGTGGTCGACCACGTCCTGAACGGCATCGTCGAGGTCCTGGTGCGCAAGAAGGTGCGCCAGCGCTTCGGCGGCCGGCTCAAGGCCATGGTCTCGGGCGGCGCGGCGCTCAACACCGACATCGGCATCTACTTCGTCGCGCTCGGCCTGCCTGTGCTCCAGGGCTACGGCCAAACCGAGGCGGCGCCGGTGGTCTCGGCCAACCGGCCCTCGAAGTTCAAGATGGAGACCGTGGGCCCTCCGATGGACGGCGTCGAGGTCAAAATCGCCGAGGACGGCGAGCTCCTGGTTAAGGGCGACCTCGTGATGAAGGGCTACTGGCAGAACGAGGAGGCGACCAAGGCGGTGCTCAAGGACGGCTGGCTCTACACCGGCGACATCGCCGAGCTGGACGAGGACGGCTACATCAAGATCACCGACCGCAAGAAGGACATCATCGTGTTCTCCGGCGGCGACAACGTCTCGCCTGCCCGGGTCGAGGGCTTCCTGACGCTGGAGCCCGAGATCAGCCAGGCCATGGTCTACGGCGACAAGCGGCCCAACCTGGTGGCGCTGCTGGTGCCGGAGGAGGAGTTCGTCAGGTCCTGGGCCCAGCAGCATGGCACGGCGCACGACCTCTCGGTGGTGGCCCAGGACTCGGGCTTCCACACCGCCATGGCCAAGGCGGTCGACCGGGTCAACCGCAAGCTCTCGAACATGGAGCGGGTGCGCCGCTTCGCGATCGCCCCGGAGGCCTTCTCGATCGACAACGGCATGATGACGCCGACCCTCAAGGTGCGCCGCCACAAGATCGTCGAGGCCTACCGCGACAAGATCGAGGGGCTCTACGAGAAACGGGGGTGAGGAAGTCATCCGAAGCGCGCTAGGATAAGCTCCGTCCTTGCCCGGTTTCAAAAGCCGGCACTTGGGCACAGGGAGCGAAGATCGAGCATGAGCAGCGCGCTCTTTCCCCATCTCTTCTCGCCGATCACCATCGGCGACCTGGAGCTGCGCAACCGCATCGTCTCGACCGGGCATGAGACCCACCTGAACGACCGCGGCATGATCGGCGAAGCCATGATCGCCTATCACGAGGCGCGGGCGCGCGGCGGCGCCGGGCTGATCGTCACCGAGGTCGCCTTGGTCCATCCCAGCGCCGTTTTCGTCGCCGAGCCGATCCGGGTCGACACCGACGACTGCATTCCTGGCTACCGCGCCCTGGCCAAGGCCCTGCACGGCCACGGCTGCGGCCTGATCGCCCAACTGTTCCACCCGGGGCGCGAGATGCTGGCCTCGGAAGACGGCACGGCGCCGGTCTCCTACAGCGCCTCGGCGACGCCCAACGAGCGCTTCCACGTCCTGCCGCGGCCCATGCCGATCGAGCTGGTCCGGGAGGTGATCGCCTATCACGGCGACGCCGCCCGCCGCATGGTCGAGGCCGGCTTGGACGGCGTCGAGATCGTCTCGTCCCACGGCTACCTGCCGGCCCAGTTCCTCAACGCCCAGGTCAACCGGCGCGACGACGTCTACGGCGGCTCGCTGGAGAACCGCACCCGCTTCATCCGCGAGATCGTCGCCGACATCCGGGCCAAGGCGGGCAGGGGCTTCGTCATCGGCCTGCGGCTCTCGGCCGACGAGCTGAGCCACGAGGGGCTGGAGGCGGGCGAGATGCTGGAGGCCTGCGCGCTGATCGCCGAGCCGGGCGAACTGGACTACTTCAGCGTGGTCGCCGGCTCCTCGGCGACGCTCGCCGGCTCGATCCATATCGTGCCGCCCATGTTCGAGCAGCCGGGCTACACCGCGCCCATGGGCCAGCGGATCAAGGCGCGCTGCGGCCTGCCGACCTTGGTCACCGGGCGGATCAACCAGCCCCAGGAGGCCGAGAAGATCCTCGCCGCGGGCCAGGCCGACCTTTGCGGCATGACCCGGGCCATGATCTGCGACCCCGAGATCGGCAACAAGGCCGAGGCCGGCCGGGTCGACGACATCCGCGCCTGCATCGCCTGCAACCAGGCCTGCATCGGGCACTTCCACGCCGGCTATCCGATCTCCTGCATCCAGAATCCGGCGAGCGGCCGCGAGCTGAAGTACGGTGCCCTGCCGCCGGCCGCTGTTAAGAAGCGGGTCATGGTGGTGGGCGGCGGCCCCGGCGGCATGAAGGCCGCGGCGGTCGCGGCCGAACGCGGCCATACGGTCACACTCTTCGAGCAGAGCCAGCAGCTCGGCGGCCAGGCGAAGCTGGCCCAGATGCTGCCCCACCGGGCCGAGTTCGGCGGCATCGTCACCAACCTGACCCGGGAGATGGCGCTGGCCGGCGTCGAGGTTCGCAAAGGCGCGGCCGTGGACCGGGCGGCCATCGAGGATTTTGCGCCAGACAGCGTGATCGTTGCGACCGGCGCCACGCCGCGCTGGCCCGAGATCGAGGGCCGGGACGAGGCCCACGTGGTCGACGCCTGGCAGGTGCTCCAGGGGCAGGTCAACGTCGGGCAATCGGTCGTCGTGGCCGACTGGCGGGCCGACTGGATCGGCATCGGCATCGCGGAAATGCTGGCCGAGCAGGGCTGCGCCGTGAAGCTGGCGGTCAACGGCACCATGGCGGGACAGACCATCCAGATGTACGTGCGGGATTCCAGCATCGGCCGCCTGCACAAACTGGGCGTCGAGACCATCCCCTATGTCCGCCTCTACGGCGCCGATTCCGACACGGTCTATCTCCAGCACCTGATGAGCGGCGAGGCCGTGCTTTGCGAGGGCGTCGACACCCTGGTCCTCTGCCAGGGCCACAACCCGGCGAACGCGGTCGAGGCCATCCTGCGCGACCTCGGCCTCGACCACCACCTGGTCGGCGACTGCATCTCGCCGCGCACGGCGGAAGAGGCGGTGCTGGAAGGCCTGAAGGCGGGGGTGGCCGTTTAGGCGCGGGCCAAAAGAGTCGGGCGGACGGCCGTCGCGGCGTTTCCCGTACCCCACACATTACGACTGGAGACGCCCGCGCTTCGCGGCGGGGGCCGATTTCTTCAGAAAACGATAACATCTTTAGACTACGCCTAAAAAGCTATCACTGCGTCAAAGGCCTGAGTTCGGCGAGTGGCCGACCCATGCCGCTACCACCGCACGGGAGACTTATGACGATGATTGGAAGAACCTTCTTTGGACTTGCCCTTGCCGCGACGCTCGGTCTGGGCATCGGCACGGACGCCCGCGCCGTCGAGATCTCGGTCCATGGCTCGACCACCGTGGCCAGCAACATCATGCTGCCGCACAAGTCCGATATCGAAAAGCAGTCCGGGCAGTCCTTGAAGGTCGTCGCCAACGGCAGCAGCCGGGGAATCATGGACCTGGCCGCCGGCAACGCGAGCATGGCCATGATCTCGGCTCCGCTCGAGACGACCGTCAAGAAGGTCAACAAGAAGAAGCCCGGGGCCACGGACGGGCTGAACCTCATGGCCCACAGGGTCGGCACGACCCGCGTCGCCTTCGTGGTGCATCCTTCGAACCCGGTCAAGAACCTGAGCCTCGCCCAGATCGCCGACATCATGTCCGGCAAGATCAAGAACTGGCAGGAGCTCGGCGGCAAGGCGGCGCCGATCCTCGTGGTCATGGAGACCAAGGGCGGCGGCGTCCGCTCCATGGTCGAGAAAGAAGTGATGGGCGGCGGCGAGATCACGGCCAATGCCCGCGAGCTGCCGGGTGCCACCCAGGTCGTCAGCATCGTCGGCCAGGTGCCTCAGGCGATCGGCATCGCGGTCAACAATACGGTCAACAATAAGGTTGCCGTGGTCGGCACCGACCGTTCGATCGAGCAGCCTCTGATCCTGGTGACCGCCGGTCAGCCGACGGCCGAAATGGCCAAGGTCATCGAAGCCGCGCGCAAGTTCGGCGGCTAACTGAGAACACGGCAACCGGGACGGAAGGCGGACCCTTCCGTCCCGTCTGTCGCACCGGGACATGAGTTGCCCGGTTGAAAGGATCCGAGACGTGGTCAAGGTATTCGGTACGATCGGAGCCAAGCTCTATCTGATCATCGGACTAGCGGCGGTCGGCATCGTCGTGCTCGCCGTAGCCGCCCAGATCGGCGCTTCGCGTATGGCAGCGTCGGGCAAGGTGCTCCACGAAGTCGGGCTCCAAGGCACGTCGCAGGTCGCCCGAATCGAGCTGCTTCTGGAGCGCAGCCGCGGCTTGGTCGCGGGCGCGCCGGCAGAGCTGGATCTGGAAAAACTCGCGCGGAAGCGGCTCGAAAATGACGCTTTGCTGGCCGAGATCGACACGGCGATTGAAACCTACCAGCAGGGCGCCGACCAGTTCGGCTACGAGACCAGCGAGGCGCTGCGGGGCGACTTGGCACTGGTCAAGGAGGCGGCGGGTCAGGTCTTCGACTTCGCGGGAAGCTTCGCGCAGGCGCAGGCGATCGAAGTGCTGACCGGAGCCTTCGCCGCGGCGGATGCCGAGGTCACCAAGCGCATCCGTGCTCTGGTGGACCACACGGGCGAGCGCGCCCAACAGGAAATGGCGGCGCTAGAGGCGGCCGGAAGCGCGATGTCCCTGATTGTCATCTTCGTGGGCTTGGCCGCGCTTGCCAGTGCCGGCGGCGCCGGATTCGCGATCAGCCGCAACATCACCTCGCGCACCAAGTCGCTGACTCAAGCCATGACCGCCCTCGCCAACAACGATATCGAGATCGAGATCCCGGCTACCGGTTCGGGCGATGAGATCGGCGCGATGGCGCGAAGCGTCGAGGTCTTCAAGGGAAACGCGATCGAGAAGCGGCGTCTGCAGGCCGAACAGGCGGAAAACGAGAAGCGCGCGGAGGAAGAGAAGGCCCGGGCGATGCGGCAGATGGCGGACGAGCTGGAGGCGAGTGTCAAGACCGTGGTCCAAAGCGTAGCCCGGGCTGCCGGAGAGCTTCAGTCGACGGCCAAGGACATGTCGGGCAACGTCGATCAGACCAACCAGCAGTCCAACGCCGTGGCCAGTGCGGCCGAGCAGGCCTCGGCTAACGTTCAAACGGTGGCCGCGGCGGCCGAGGAGATGTCGAGCTCGATCAATGAGGTCAGCAACCAGGTGTCGCGTTCGACCGAGATCGCGTCCGAGGCGATCGGCACGGCGGAGAAGACGAATACGACGATGCAGAGCCTGGCCGAGATGAGCCAACAGATCGGCGAGGTGGTCAGCCTGATCAACGATATTGCCGAGCAGACCAATCTCCTGGCGCTCAACGCGACCATCGAGGCGGCGCGCGCCGGGGACGCCGGAAAGGGCTTCGCCGTGGTCGCCTCCGAGGTCAAGTCGCTGGCCAGCCAAACCGCCAAGGCCACGGAGCAGATCGCCGCTCAGATCGGCGAGATACAGTCGGTTTCCCAGGAGGCGGTGACCGCTATCGACCAGATTCGCAGCGTGATCGGCCGGATGGGCGAAATGGCCACGGCGGTCGCGGCGGCGATCGACCAGCAGAGCGGAGCGACCCAGGAAATCTCGCGAAACGCCCAGCATGCCGCGACCGGAACCCAGGAGGTGACGGACTCCATTTCCGGCATCCGCGAGGCCACCGAAGCGACGGGGCAAGCCACAAATCAGGTGGTGGGCGCCGCCGACGCTCTCAACGGCATGGCGGACGAATTGAGCGGGAAGATCGACAGCTTCGTCGCCGGCATTCGGGCGGCCTAGATGTGAGCCTGCAATGGGTTGTCTATTCAGCCCTTGCCGATAAAGCTGACGAGGCTGCCGCGCGCGGCCCTGAGGCAAGCGGCTGATTGCAGTCAATCAAGGCTTGGGTTATATATTCCTGTTGTTGAAAAAACGGCCCTCAGAGCGATGAGCCTGACCATAGGAGCAGGCAGCGAGTAAACTTCTCATCTCCGGGCCGCTGAGAAACAAATTACAAGACAGGCAGTCATCATTAGCCCAAACGGGTTAAGGCGATGGCACACAACTTTTTCGAGAGATCTCAACTGACGGGCCCCGCCCGCCATCGGGACCACGTGTGCCGAGAACCCCGACGGATTCTCTTTTCAGCAATGAATTCAATCCAGGGAGACTATCATGATCAGAAATCTTGCAGCCGCAGGGCTCTTGTTCCTCGCGGCCGGGTCCGAGCGCGCTCAAGCCCAGATCATCGACTGCGATAATCCAGCGACCTCGCCCACCGCCCTGCAGGACGCCATTCATTCCGGATTTTACCTCATCGAGTTCACCGGTACCTGCGACGAGTTTGTGTGGATCTACAGAGACGACGTGCATCTTCGGGGCACGAACATGGATCCAAACCTGAACGTGATCAATGGCGAGGTGAGCGTTTCGGTGGCGCAGGACATCAAGCTCGACAACCTCAGGATCCAGGGCGATGGCTTGTTCATCACGAACGAGGCCTTCGTTCGGATGTGGGACATGGTCGTCGAAGACACCGATTTCGGAGTTTTCATTGCGCGGAACTCCGGGGCGATCATGGACAACGTGACCATTGGCCCCGCGCTGATCGACGACGGCAGTCAGTCCTGCACCCCGTTTTGTATCGGCGAGAACAGCTACGTGCGCATGTTCAACAGTACGGTAAACGGCGCGACGAACGATGTGCGCAACGGTGGAGCGGTCGTCGTCTACCGCGGCTCCACCCTTCTGCTGCGCGGCGGCAACACGATCACCAACTCCGGCGATCAACCGGCCCTGGCCGCCTTCAACAACTCCCTGATCCGCCAGGACGACCCCGACAACATTGGCACCGGCTCGATTGCCGCGCTCGGCACCGGCCTGGCGGTTTCGGCGTACCGAATGTCCACCTTCGACACCCGGGAAGCCGTGATTACCGGCGATATCGAGGTCGGACAGCATGCCTTCATGAACGTCAGCAGCGATGCGCTCTTCAGCGGCGACCCGAACCTCATGACCATCAACGGCGATATCGAGCTCAGCCAGGACTCGGCGCTCACCGTGTCGAGCCCGCTGGTCACGATCAACGGCGCGATCACCTGCGCCGACGACGAGTCCAGCGCCGCAGGCAGCTTCGCGGGCAGCGGCACCAACAGCTGCTCGGGCTTCGACGCCGAGGTGGTGCGCGACGACGGCACGGCCCAGTTCCTGGTCGACGAGAATGCGGTCGGCACCGCTTCGCGCCAGCTGCTGCGGCTGGAGAACAACGGCAACCCGCAGATCGAGCTGACGAACGCGGCCACCGGCGTCAACTGGCGCGTCGGCATGGGGCCGGCCAACTCCTTCTTTGCCAAGAAGGGCTCGCGCGAGCTGCGCTTCACCCAGGGTGGCGGCCTCAAGGTGATCAACTCGGGCAATCAGGTCTTCAACCTGCTGCCCAACGGCAACCTGGTGATCGACGGCAACCTGACGCAGCTCTCCGACGCCGGGGCGAAACATGACGTCACGCCGCTCGACGAGGCCGAAGTGCTGGCCCAGGTGGCTTCGCTGCCGGTCTCGGCCTGGTCCTACAAGGACGACGACACCGGGGCGCGCCACGCCGGGCCCATGGCCCAGGACTTCCACGCCGCCTTCGGGCTGGGAGAGGACGACACCCATATCTCGCCGATGGACGCCGCCGGTGTGGCGCTTGCCGCGATCAAGGCGCTGCAGGAGGAGTCGCGCCAGAAGGATACCCAGAACGAGGAGCTGATGCGCCAAAAGGACGCCGAGATTGCGACGCTGAGGGAGCGTCTCTTGACCTTGGAAGATCTGGTGGCCGGCCTTCGCGGCGATCGGAAGATGGTGACCGATCTGACCGACCACAGATAGCGGAAGCGATCGACCGCAGTGTTCAATGCGATGGTCGCGACCCTTCTTGCGTCGGACGGGCCGGTGTCTCCGTTCGGCAAGGAGCGGGCGTGACCATCACAAGCTATCTCGGCTTGGCGTAGAGGCTGAGCTTCCGCGCCACCTCTATCGGAGGACACCAGGAGTGAACCCGCTGCAACATCGACCGTGGAAGTCCTTTGTCACGGCCGGCTAAGGCCCAGGCGGCGCCTGCCCCCGTAGCCCGCGGCCCTCGCCTAGTCGCCTTCGGTCTCGATGAAGACGGTCGCCCCGCAGTGCTTGCAGTGGGTGGCGTCCGGGTCGTGGCGCGAGAGTCCGCAGTCGCCGCAGGTGTAGCGGACCTTCTGGGGCCGGAAGATCGTCTGAATGAGGCGCAGGAACAGGGCGACGCCGACCACCATGATGACCACCGCCAGGAGCCGGCCCGGCGTGCCGGTCAGAGTGATATCGCCGAACCCCGTGGTGGTCAGCGTGGCGACCGTGAAGTAGAGGGCGTCGACGTAGGTCCCGATTTCCGGATGGATGTCCTTCTCGACGACGTAGACGAAGGCCGTCACGACGAAGATGAAGACCACCAGATTGAGCGAGCTGACCAGGGTGTCCTCGTTGCGGGCGAAGAACTTGTAGCGCCCCCTGAGATCGCGCAGGACGTGGTAGGACCGCAGCAGGCGCAGCGCCCTCAGCACCCTGAGAAAAGCCCAGTCCTGGATGAACGAGGCGGCCAGAAGGGTGGCGATCACCACGATGTCGGCTAGCGTCGTGATGTCGGCGAGGAAGCGCAGCTTCCGGGGCGCGATCCACAAGCGGCTCGCGAGATCGGCCGTGAGGACGACGGCGATCGCCGCCTCGACGCCCCACACCCAGGGCGACGGCTCGATGACCGTGGCGAGCAGGAAGAACAGGATGGTGAAGAGGTCGAAGGTTAGGAGCGCCAGGCGGAATCGCGTCGCGCGCTTGCTGCGGCCGGTATAGAGCCTGGTCAGCGTCGTCTTGAGCCGCGGCGCCGCGGATTCCGATCTCTGGGCGTTCATGGCGCCATCCTTGAGCCTCGATGACCGGCCTGTCCAGAGCGCGAAGCGGCCAAAATCTGAATCTTCGAGGAACTGCTCCAGGCGGGCCTCATGCCCTGACGCCGCTTGATCCGCGCTAGGCCGGTCAACGCAAATCGGCGCTTTACCGCCGCCGCCGGGAGCCTATGCTGGTTCAAGCGCAGGTTACGCGGAAACGGCTCGCGGATGCGGGCTCGGCAAGCCTCAACAAGGACCGGGGAAAGCACAATGGCATCCGTGACCAGACTCTTCATCCTTATCCTCTGCCTCGCTTGGGTGCCGGCGGCCAGCGCCGGCCAGTCGGACCGGGATGATCCCGTCGAGCTGATCAAGAGCACCGACTGCGCCCAGGCCTTCCGGCGCTACGACACGGCTTACGACCCGCGTCACTTCGTCATATCCGAGGACGGCCGTGCCTGCGCCTTCACCTACTGCATTTCGGGCTGTGCGCGCACGGCCACGCCCTACGCCGCGCTCGAGGCCTGCAAGAGCATCAGCAACGGCAGCCCCTGCGGGCTCTTCGCCTATCGCGGCCGGGTCGTGTCGGATACGCTCAAGATCCCGACCAGCGGTTCCGAGCAGTAGCAAATCCTGCGCCGCGGCAGGACGCCGCTTAGTCCGGCGCGGACCGCGCGCGGCCGGGGATCCGAACGAACTGCTCTTCCGAGTACAAGCATCCGGCCGCGATCGTGGCGAAGACGATCACGGCCGTCGCGACGTGGAGGAAAGGCGGCAGGAACATGGCCCCGGTCAGGACCAGCGCCAGGAAGCCGAACGCCAGGGACCAGACCAGGCTGATCTTTCGGTGCACCGGACGGAACCCGGGCGCGCTCCAGGTATCGGGGTGCACGCGTTCCCGGCCGTAGGCAAGGGTGAAGGGGCGCCCGACGACGACGGAACCGGCCGCGAAGACCGCAAGACCTGCGTAGACCAGGATTCCGGGCCACACGCCGGGCGCCCGACCGAACACCAGGTCGAAGACGGCGAGCGCAGCCAGTATCACGAAGACCGCGAGCTCGAAGGACCTGAAATTCCCCCGCAGCGCGCCATTCGCCACGATGACGCCGGCCAGGCCTAGGCCCGTCAGGAGCGCGGCCTCCCAGTCGACCAGATAGCCCAGCAGCCAAATCGCGATCAGGGGCAGAAAGCCCCGAAGCATCATCATCGCCCGCGTCCGCGAAACCAACGGCGTGTCGCGCTCTGATAGTGGTTCAGGCGGGTTGCCTTGTCGATGGCAACCCCTGGGGCGTGCTGAGCCCGGTACTCTCGGTCTCGGTCAGACAGAGCAGGATCTCGATCAAGGCATCGGCGCGCAGGACCGTGTCCTGGTGGTAGCGCAGCTCCGCGCCCAGGGCGCCGGCGGCGATCCGTCGCTCGGCGTCGGCGCGGGTCGCCTCGGCGATGGCGAAGGCGCGCTCGATCCCGCCCATGAATTCGAGGATCTGGGCGATGGGCATCCGGATCGCCGCGCGTTGCTGCTCGTAGAGCAGTCCGTCTTCCGGCCGGGTCTGTAGCAGGGGCGCCACGAACTCGCGCGTTTCGGGGCAGAACCCGGGGCCGGGGTCGCGCGGCGCCTGGGCCGTATCGGCCCAGGCCGCAACCGAAACGAAAAGCGCCAGTGACAGCTCGAGCAGCATCGCCGCTTCCTTTCCCGGTCAGTCCCACCCTAGAGCGGATCATGTTTTGACGGAAACGCTTCGCGGTTCCGGCAAAGACATGTGAATCCGCTCGATATCAATATTGTTAGAGCAGCAACGGGTTTGTCGGATCGCCTCTGGCGATTCGTCAAACACGGATCTGCTCTAGGTGGAGGGCAAGCTAACAGGCTCTTGGCCGAGATTCCGTTCACAACTCGGCGAGCCCGCGTCGCGTCCGTTTGCCCTCTCTGCTAGAATTCGTGCGAGCCAGATTGTTCCAAAGAGATACGGCTTTTCGGAAAGGAAGCGTCGGGCCGGCCCGCGATCGCGTTGCATCCTTGCTTTTTGCGCGCCTGCCATTGCTGAAAAGGTCAGCAATTGATACCTTTTTTAGGCAGCTCCCAACCCTGCTGAGGTGACTTCCATGGCACTGGCGGCGGTCTCGCTCGAAGACAAGTACGCGCTCGAGAGCGGGCGTGTCTTCTTGACCGGGACACAGGCGCTGGTGCGGCTGCCCATGATGCAGCGCCAGCGCGATCAGGCCGCCGGGCTGAACACGGCCTGCTTCATCGCCGGTTATCGCGGCTCGCCGCTCGGCGCCGTCGACCAGCAGCTCTGGGCGGCCAAGCGCTTCCTCGAGACCAACCACATCCACTTTCAGCCCGGGGTCAACGAGGACCTCGCGGCGACAGCGATCTGGGGCAGCCAGCAGTCCGCGCTGTTCGGCGACTCGAACTACGACGGCGTCTTCTCCATGTGGTACGGCAAGGGCCCCGGCGCCGACCGCTGCGGCGACGTCTTCAAGCATGGCAATTCGGCCGGTTCGTCGCGCCACGGCGGGGTTCTCCTGATGGTCGGCGACGACCACACAGCCAAGTCCTCGACCCTGGCGCACCAGTGCGAATACACCTTCATGGACGCGATGATCCCGGTCCTGAACCCTGCCGGCGTCCAGGAGTTCCTCGACCTCGGGCTCTACGGCTGGGCGCTCAGCCGCTATTCCGGCTGCTGGGTCGGCTTCAAGACAATCGGCGAGACGGTCGATTCCTCGGCCTCGGTCTATGTCGATCCGCACCGCATCGAGATCGTTCAGCCCGACGACTTCGAAATGCCCGAGGGCGGTCTCAACATCCGCTGGACGGGCGCAACGCGCGCCGGCGTGCTTGCCCAGGAAGAGAACCTGCATCGCTACAAGCTCTATGCCGCGATCGCCTTCGCCCGCGCCAACAGGCTGGACCGCCAGGTCCTGGGCAACGCGAAGACCCGCCTCGGCATCGTCACGGCGGGGAAGTCCTATCTCGACGTGCGCCAGGCGCTGGAAGACCTGGGCATCGACCAGGCCCGGGCCGAGGAGATCGGCCTGGCGGTCTACAAGGTCGGCATGACCTGGCCGCTCGAGCGCGAGGGCATTCGACAGTTCGCCGAGGGCCTGGACGAGATCCTGGTGGTCGAGGAGAAGCGCGCAGTCATCGAGAACCAGCTCAAGGAGCAGCTCTACAACTGGCGCGCCGACGTGCGGCCGCGGGTGATCGGCAAGTTCGACGAGGAAGGCGACTGGATCCTGCCCTCGACCGACGAGCTGACTCCGGCCCGGATCGCCCGGGTGATCGCCCGGCGCATCGCCCGCTTCCACTCGAGCGAGGACATCGAGACCCGGCTCAAGTTCCTCGCCGATAAGGAAGCGGAGGTCACCCGGGAGAAGGCGCCGATCCAGCGCATTCCCTACTTCTGCTCCGGCTGTCCGCACAACACCTCGACCAAGGTGCCGGAGGGCAGCCGGGCGCTGGCCGGCATCGGCTGTCACTACATGGTCCAGTGGATGGACCGGGAGACCGCGACCTTCACCCAGATGGGCGGCGAGGGCGTGCCGTGGATCGGCCAGGCGCCGTTCAGCAAGACTAGGCACGTGTTCGCGAACCTGGGCGACGGCACCTACTACCACTCGGGCATCCTGGCGGTCCGGGCCTGCGTCGCAGCGAAGGTCAACATCACCTTCAAGCTGCTCTACAACGACGCGGTCGCCATGACCGGCGGGCAGCACGTCGACGGCCCGCTCGACCCGGCGATCATCACCCGGCAGCTCTACGGCGAGGGCGTCGAGGAGATCGTCGTGGTCACCGACGAGCCCGAGAAGTATCCGATCGGCATCGAGTGGGCCCCCGGCGTCACCGTGCACCACCGTGACGAACTGGACAGCATACAGAAGCGGCTGCGCGAGACCTCCGGCGTCACCGCTATCGTTTACGACCAGACCTGCGCAGCCGAGAAGCGCCGCCGGCGCAAGCGCGGCCTCTACCCCGATCCGCCCAAGCGCGTCTTCATCAACGACCTGGTCTGCGAGGGCTGCGGCGACTGCTCGGTGCAGTCCAACTGCCTCTCGGTGATCCCGATCGAGACCGAGTTCGGCCGCAAGCGGGCGATCGACCAGTCTTCCTGCAACAAGGACTTCTCCTGCCTCAAGGGCTTCTGCCCCAGTTTCGTGACGGTGCACGGCGGCAAGCCGCGGAAGTCGCGCGGCGACAAGGGCAGTGACGGGCCGGCCTGGGAGGCTCTGCCGGAGCCGCGGATTCCCGAGCTTGCCGAGCCCTACAACATCGTGGTCACCGGCGTCGGCGGTACCGGTGTCGTCACCATCGGCGCGTTGCTCGGCATGGCCGCCCACATCGAGGGCAAGGGCGTCTCGGTGCTAGACATGGCGGGCCTTGCCCAGAAGGGCGGCGCGGTGGTCAGCCACGTCCGCTTCGCTGACACGCCGGAGGATCTTCACGCCGTGCGCATCTCGGCTGGCGGTGCCAACCTGATGCTCGGCTGTGACCTGGTCGTGGCGGCCGGCTTCGAGGCGCTGTCCAAGATCACCAAGGGCGAGACCCACGCGGTGGTCAACAGCCACGAGACAGTGACCGGCGAGTTCACCAGCAACCCGGACTTCGTCTTCCCCGATCAGAAGCTGCGCGACCTGATTGCCGAGGCCGCCGGCCCGGGCAAGAGCGACTTCCTGGAGGCGACCCGGCTTGCAACGGCGCTCTTGGGCGACTCCATCGCGACCAACCTCTTCATGCTCGGCTTCGCTTGGCAGAAAGGTCTGGTGCCGGTCAGCGAGGCGGCGCTCAACGCCGCGATCGAGTTGAACGGCGTCGCGGTCGCAGCCAACAAGGAAGCCTTTCTCTGGGGTCGCCGCGCCGCCGTCGACCTGAGCCGGGTCGAGGCCCGGGCCGCGCCCAAGCAGGAGCCGCGGAACCACCACCTCTCCCAGAGCCTCGAGGAGGTCGTTGCGCGCCGGGTCGGCTTCCTGACCGACTATCAGAACGCGGCCTACGGTGCCCGCTACAAGGCCCTGGTCGACCGGGTCCGCGAGGCGGAAGCCGCCAGGGCGCCGGGCTGCGAAGGGCTCGTCGAGGCAGTCGCGCGCAACTTTTTCAAGCTCCTGGCGGTCAAGGACGAGTACGAGGTCGCGCGTCTCTACGCCGCGCCCGAGTTCATGGCCAAGGTGAAGCAGCAATTCGAGGGCGATTTCAAACTCAGCTTCCACCTCGCGCCGCCGGTCGCCGCGCTGCGCGATCCCGAGACCGGGCACCTGACCAAGCGGGAGTTCGGCCCCTGGATGATGCGGGCCTTCAAGCTTCTGGCCCGCCTCAAGCGCCTGCGCGGCACGCCCTTCGACCTCTTCGGCCGCACGGCGGAACGCAGGGCGGAACGCCGGCTCATCGCCGACTACGAGACCCTGATGGAAGAAGTGATCGCCGGCCTCGACCACGAAACCCACGGCCTGGCCGTGGCGCTCGCGTCGGTGCCCCAGGACATCCGCGGCTTCGGCCACGTCAAGGAAGCCAACATCGCGGCGGCGAAGGCCCAGGAGGCGGCGCTGCTCGAAGCCTTCCGCAACCCCCACGCCGCCCAGGACGCGGCGGAGTAGGGACCTACCAGATCAGCTCGACAGAGTAGTTATTGAAGACCGGATCGTTACTCACGAGAGGCAGGCGCTCCAGGTCGGCTTGCGCGATCAGCATGCGATCGAAGGGATCGCGGTGCGGGCCCGGCAGGGCGCCGGCGGCAAGGGCGTGTGCGGCCGTGATAGGCAGATCGCGCATGCGGGCCTGGCGCAACAGCTGAGCGAAGCGCGCGACGGGAGCGCCGGCCTCCGGCAGCTTGCCGATCCGGTGCTTGGTCGCGATCTCCCACGCGCTACCGCTGCTGACCAGAAGTTCGTTGCTCGGGTCGGCGATGAGCGCGGCGGCGGCCTCTGAGATTCTCGGATCATCGAAGAACCACCAGAGGACGACATGGGTGTCGAGCAGCGCCCTCATTGCCGCCAGGCTTCGAGTTCCTCGTCTGGCAGCGGATCGAAGAAGCTGTCCGGCAGGCGCCCTTTCAAAAGGCCGGGACGGCGCGGCGCCATCTCCTCCATCGCGGTCAGGCGGGCTATCGGCTTGCCGGCCTTGGCGATCACGATCTCCTCTCCCGCCGCGACCCGGTCTAGCAGGCGCGACAGATGAGTCTTGGCCTCGTGGACGTTGACGACCTTGCTCATGACTCGGATCCCTCCTGGAGCCAATATGACTAAGTCATAGAACTAAGTCAAAGACCTCTAGCCAGGGTACGGAGAAACAACTCTTTTCACCACAGAGACACAGAGAAACAAATCTGGTTGCGCGCAAGCGCGCGATAAAAACTCTCTGGTTTTTTCTCTGTGTCTCTGTGGTGATCCCTTCTTGTCTTTGTTTTTCGACCCTTGGGTCTCCCCTCGGTGTGGGGAGTCCTGGAAATCCGGGGCGGCCCGGCCTATAGAGGGCGGTCCCTTCCATTCTCCGGAAAGTCTTCATGACAGCACCTGGAACCCCGCCGGTGATCGGCGTCATCGGCGGCAGCGGCGTCTATGCGATCGAAGGCCTGGAAGACGCCCAGTGGCGCAAGATCGAGAGCCCCTTCGGTGAGCCCTCCGACGAGTTTCTGTTCGGCCGGCTGGACGGCCAGCAGGTGGTGTTCCTGCCGCGCCACGGCCGGGGCCACCGGATCCCGCCGTCCGAGCTCAACTTCCGCGCCAACATCGATGCCCTGAAGCGCGCGGGCGTGACCGAGATCATCTCGGTCAGCGCCGTCGGCTCGCTCAAGGAGGAACTGCCGCCCGGGACCTTCGTCCTGGTCGACCAGTTCATCGACCGCACTTTCGCGCGCAACAAGTCCTTCTTCGGCACCGGCCTGGTCGCCCACGTGTCCATGGCCGAGCCGATCTGCGGCCGGCTTTCCGGTCACCTTGCCGAGTCCTGCCAGTCGCTCTCGATCCCCCATTCGACCGGCGGCAGTTATATGGTGATGGAGGGCCCGCAGTTCTCCAGCAAGGCCGAGTCCGAGCTCTACCGTTCCTGGGGCTGCGAGGTGATCGGCATGACCAACATGCCCGAGGCCAAGCTGGCCCGCGAGGCGGAGCTCTGCTACGCGACGGTCGCCATGGTCACCGACTACGACTGCTGGCACGATCACCACGAGGACGTGACCGTGGAGGCCGTGATCAAGGTCCTGATGGAAAATGCCGACAAGGCGCGCGCCCTGATCAAGGACGTGGTGCCGCGCCTCGCCGGCCGCGCCGAGTCCTGCGAGAGGGGCTGCCACATGGCCCTGGACGTTGCGCTGATCACCGCGCCAGAGGCCCGCGACCCGGCGATGGCGGCCAAGCTCGACGCGGTCGCCGGGCGGGTGCTCGAAGCAAGCTAGCCGGGCGTTCAACCGGGCAAAGCGGCGGTTCCAGAACGCTCCGCTTGACATCGCGCCGCCGAGGCGGTCTTGCTGAACGCCCCGGCGACACCGCGCGCTCTTCGAAGAGGCTTCGTTGCGATGCAGGTCGGCGACCGCCCCATGCGCACCATCTGGCTGGCCGAGGACGGCTGGTCGGTCGAGATCATCGACCAGACCCTGCTGCCGCACGAATTCACCACGCGCCGTTTGGAGAGCCTGTCTGACGCCGCCGAGGCGATCGTGACGATGCGGGTGCGCGGCGCGCCCCTGATCGGCGCCACGGCGGCCTACGGCATGGCGCTCGCCCTCCGAGCCGATGCCGGCGACGAGAACCTGGCGGGCGCCGCGGAGACGCTGCTCGCGACCCGGCCCACGGCGGTCAACCTGCGCTGGGCGCTCGACCGGGTGCGCGCCGAGGTCGCGCCCCTGCCGGCGGACGGGCGCGCCGATGCGGCCTACCGCCTGGCGGCGCGGATCTGCGACGAGGACGTGGCGACCAACCGCGCGATCGGCGAGCACGGGCTCGCGCTGATCCGCGGAGCCTGGGAAGAGCGCGGCGAACGCGGCCGGGTCAACGTGCTGACCCACTGCAACGCCGGATGGCTCGCCACGGTCGACTGGGGCACGGCGATCGCGCCGCTCTACATGGCCCACGATTCGGGCGTCCCGGTCCACGTCTGGGTCGACGAGACCCGCCCGCGCAACCAGGGCGCCGGCCTGACCGCCTGGGAACTGGCCCAGCACGGCATTCCCCATACCGTGATCGCCGACAACGTCGGCGGCCACCTGATGCAGCACGGCGAGGTCGACCTCTGCATCACGGGCACCGACCGGACCACGGCCGAGGGCGACGTCTGCAACAAGATCGGGACCTACCTGAAGGCCCTGGCGGCGCAGGATACCCAAGTGCCGTTCTATGTCGCCCTGCCGGGCTCGACCATCGACTGGAGCCTCGGGGACGGCCTTAGTGAGATCCCGATCGAGCAGCGCGACGGCCGCGAGGTCTCGGAGATCACCGGCCGCACCGCGGCCGGCCAGGTCGAGACCGTGCGCATCACGCCCGAGGCCAGCCCGGTGGCGAACTACGCCTTCGACGTCACGCCGGCGCGGCTGGTGTCGGGCCTCATCACCGAGCGCGGCGTCTGCCCGGCCTCGCGCGAGGGCCTCCTCTCGCTCTACCCGGAGCGGCGGGGTGGTGGTGACGCTGAGGGCTAGTCCACGGTCGTCTCCCACTTTTGTCATGCCCGGACCCCGCTTCGCGCCCTGCTACGCAGTCCGGGCATCCAGGGTTTCGGTTGCTCTGGATTGCCGGAAGCGCGTAGCGCTTGGGCTCCGCCCGTCCGGCAATGACAATTGGGGGAATGGCTCCTTGCCGGCAGCACCCGATCTGCGGTGGCTCTGGATGGCCGAATCACGTCCGGCCATGACAACTGGAGTGGTAGGTTACTGCGCCGCCTCGGTCAGGAGCTCCCGGTAGAACCGGACGGAACTGGCGTAGTCCGCGACGGGGAGGCGCTCGTTCACGCCGTGGATGCTTGCGAGCTCCTCCCTGTCGAGGGACACCGGCAGGAAGCGAGGCCTCGGGTGCGCGCTGGCCGGTTCCCTAGGCGGCGAGCGCCGCGACGACGAGCAGGATGCACGCTGGCTCCTTGAGGACGGCTGCCGCCGGCATCAGAAGCAGTATTCCAGGCGCTGTTTCTTTGAACTGGGCGCGGGAGGGCTCGGCTCGGGAAGGCGCGGCGTGATCCAGACCCGCGCGGTCACGCCGCAGTCCACACCCAGGTCTTCTTCCAGGCGGGGCATGGCGATCAGCCGCTCGCGCCGCACCAGCCCGTCAGGCGTGGCCTCGAAGGTGGCCGGCTCGAGCTCGTAGAGAAAGCGTTCCTCGCCGTGCGGAGCGGTCGTGAAGAGCTGAACCTTCTCCTTGAAACGCAGACCCGGGACCCGCCGCTCCCGCGCGTTCAGGCAGACCTCGAAGCGGACCCGAAGTCTCGTTTCGTCCTCGCCGCGGCCGGCGGCCGCCCGTTCGACCGATAGGTTTTCCAGCACTGCCATCTCTCACCCGTCCCTTTGCGCCTTCGCGCTTTCTTGGATCGCGGTATGTCGTTCGAATGCGATCGGAAGATGACACGGCCCCCTTTGGGCGCCTGTGAGTTTTGCCACGGCGGTCCGACAAATCCGGAGAGGGAGGACGCTCTGGCGGGGCGGCGCCCTGCTGTGGTTAACTCGCTCTTAACCATGAGGGCCGATGATCCGACCGGCGCGCCCTTGTTGCGGAAGACGGCCCGGCGGGCGGGACTCCGGTGTCAATTGTGTGTTTACCTCGCGGCTTCGGCGCCCTTTTTCCCGAGGCTTAACCAGCCGGGACCAAACTTGGCAGACAGAACTTCTGCGATATAGGAGACAGCCCATGTTCCAGAGCAACCGCACAGGCGAGACGTCACAGGGCGGGCAGCCGGCCGCCAGCACTTCGACCAACAAGCGTCCCCAGCATTCGATCATCGGCACCGATCTCAAGATCACCGGCGACATCGAGAGCTCGGGCGACATCACTGTGCACGGCACGGTCGAGGGGTCGATCAAGTGCCGGACCCTGACCTTGGGCGACGCGCCGGTCATCAGCTCCGTCGAGGCCGAGACTGTCCGCATTTCGGGGTCCTTCGACGGCGAGGTTCGCGCCAAGAAGGTTTCTCTGACGCGCAATGCCAAGGTGAAGGGCGACATCTACCACGAGAGCCTGGAAGTCGAGGCCGGCGCGACGATCGAGGGCCGCCTCGCGCGCCTCGAGAGCCCCGCGGCCAAGGAAAGCGACGACGACTCCAAGGTCACCGACCTGAAGGCGGCGCAGGCCGCCAGCTGACGGCGGGTCCCAAGTCTCCGGGCGCGGCGCCGACATGGGCGCCGCGCGGGACCTCCTTCACGCATTCTCGAAGTTCTCGCTTACCCTGACGGGGGGCCGTTTCGGCCCGGGTCTGCGTTCGTTTTTGCAGGCTGCCGAGAAAGCCTGGAGCCCTTGATCACCCGTCATCCTTCGACAAGGGGCGCAGCCCGGCGCTTCGCGCGGATGAGGGTAAGTGCCTGAAACATATCGCCCTCACCCTGAGCCTGTCGAAGGGTGACGGTGCAGGCGACACACTTCTTCAGCAGCTTGCTAATGCAGATCCACCCTAGCCCAGATCCTCTGGGCGGGTGATCCGCGGCCCCAGGGTGCTGACCAGCTCGCGGGCGTCGAAAGCCGGCCCAATGCCCTCCGGGGCCTCCCTACGATAGAGCCGGATGGTGATCAGGCCGGTATAGCGGTTGACCGCGTGGCTGGGCCCGCCGTCGTAGAAGCCGCGCGACCGGTAGCCGTTGCGGCGGCCGTTGCTGAAGCCGCGGTAGAAGACATAGCCGTAACCGCTGTAGGGGTAGCCGGTGCCATAGAAGGCGACGTCCTTCTCGATGTCGTCCATCAGCACCACGAAACCCTGGGCACCCTGCTCCAGCGCCAGCTCGGCGGAGCGGTAGAGCACGTAGTCCTCGACCCGCGTCCGGTCGGTGGCGGCGTTTCCCTTGAAGCTGATTCGCCAGGTGGTCGGGTCGATCGGCGCGCTGCTGTAGCCGTAGCTCGCCTCGCTCACGGCAGGCTGGTAGGGCGTCGGCGGCGCGGCGCAGGCGGCCAGGGCGAGCAGGCTCCCCAAGATCAAGGCTCTGGCCAAGCAGTGCATGGCAAGAGCCTAGAACGCTTGACTTTTCTCCGCAAGCCCGTCGGGTGGGGCCGGCCTTGCCCGCGGATCATGCGAGCTGGCTCCGCTACCAGCGCAGATTGAAGTAGGCGGCGATGAAATGGATGTCGTTGCGCTCGTAATTGCCGACCAGGTCGCCTCTGAGGGCCCCGGACTGGCGGATATCCGCGTCGCCGCCGTTCAGGTAGGTGTAGGCTAGGCCCAGGTCCATGGTATCGGACAGCCCGTACTCCACGCCGCCGGAGAGGCGGATCTGCCGGTCCAGGGGCGCGTCGGGGGTGCGGTCCTCGTTCCTCACCGGCGAGGTGTCGAAGGCGACACCGGTGGAGAGCTTCCATTGCGGCGTAGCCTGATACTTGGCGCCGACGGCGAAGTGCCAGGTGTCGATGAAGTTCCGGTCGAGCGTCACGTCTCTGGTCGTGACCGAGGAGATCGTGACGTTGGTCTCGCCGAAATCGCTCCAGTCCTGCCAGGCCACGTTGCCCATCAGGGCCAGGTCCGGGGTGACTTCATGATAGGCGCTGAACATGACCTGCTGGGGCAGGTTGACGTCGAGATCCGCCCTCGCGTTCGCGGCGGGTCCCAGGGCGGCGGCCAGGTTGGGCCCCAGGCCGTTGATGCTCAAGGAATCGTCGAACTCGTGCTCGACCTTGCTGGTGTAGGTGACGCCGATGCGGGTCCCGGGTTCCGGCTCGAGCAGGAATCCGGCATTGCCGAAGGGCGCCCAGCTGTCCGCGTCGAGCTTGATACGGCCGTCCGCGAAGCCGGGGTCGGTCAGGCTGTTGTTGATCGCGGCTCTCTGGTCAAGGGTCCCGTAGTTCAAACCGACGCCGCCGCCGATGGAAAGCCAGTCTGTGACCTGGAAGGCGACGGTGGGCAGGGCGCCGACTGTCGCGAACTCGGACTCCTGGACATAGTAGCGCCCGGCCCAGTCGTCGTCGTAGTCCACGCCGAGGCCGAGCGCTGAGCCGACCGCCAAGCCGACGCTCCAGTTTTCGGTAAGCTCCCGGACATAGTAGAGACCGAGACTCGGATAGACGCCGCCCGCCTCGCCGCCGTTGCCGCCGCCGAAGGTGCCGGGCTCGTCGCGGTCGAACTTGGCGGTGTAGACGATCGGCTGCGCGCCGACCACGAAGTTGTTGCCGGTCAGGCGCGTCATGCCTGCGGGGTTGCCCCGGGCCGTGGTCGCGTCCTCGGCAATCGCCGCCCGGCCGGCGCTCGCCGTGCCGACCGTCGGGCCGGCATCCTCGAACATCCACAACCCGCCGGCGCGGGTACCGGTCGCCGCGGCGCAGAGACCGATCCAGGCCGCCAGGGCGGCGAGCAGGGACGGGCTAGCGAGCGGCTTGAACGGCCTGTTCCTGCTCATCGCTCGTCTTAGGCGCGGCACGAAAATGCGCGTTTACTCCTCATGGATGATGATGACTTCGTCGGGCACCTCGTAGGGGTTGAGGTCGCGGGCGACCTTGGTGCGCGCGGTTCCCGGGAAGACCTCGAAGCCGATCTCGAAGGTCGTGAGCGTCGAGGCGATCTGGTTGATCGCTTCCACGTCGCCCTCGGCCTTCGCCGTGCCGTCCTCGATCGACGCGATGAAGGTCTTCTTGCCGATCATGATGTCTTCGAGGTCGGAGCGATTGATTGTAAGCGCGAGATCCGGCTTCTCGTGCAGGAAGCCCTCGACGTTGGTCATGGTCTCGTTGCTCACCGCGATCGCGAACTTCTCGCCGTTGTCCGGCGTGATCAGGTTGATCTCGAGGTCGAGGCCGGCCGCCTTCTTGCCGTCCATGCGGATGGCGATGAAGTCGAGGAAGAGCTCCGTCGACATGGCGCCGATCATGTCCGGACCGGAGGTCTTGGGCGAGGCCCCGGCCGGAATGCCCGACCTCAGCTCGAAGGCCCCGGCCAGGAAGCTGTTGCGCAGCCCCGGGTTCTCCTGCTGGTAGCCGATCTGCTCGAAGACGTCGGCCAGGAGGTTCTTGGCGTCCTGGTTGTCGGGCTCGGCCCAGGCCAGCTTGTTCAGGATCTCCTGGGCGAGGAGATACTTGCCCTCGTCGTGGAGTTCACGGCCGCGCGCCATGATCTTCTCGGCGCCACCCATCATCTCGACATAGAGCGGCGCCGAGTCCTCTGGGGACAAGGGCATCAGCGTGGCCGGATTGGCGTCCCAGAATCCGAGCAGACGCTGGATCACGGCGCGGCTGTTGTGCTCGGCCGACCCGTGATAGAAGCGGGTCGTCCAGCCGTCCTGCAGGCTCTTCGGCGGCTCGTAGACGTTGTGGATCTGGTTGATGGTCACGCCCTGGTTGGCGTAGTGCAGCACCTGATTGTTCAGGTGCGCGTACTGGTCGCGCTGGTCCTTCAGCACCTCCTGGACCCGCTCGTTGCCCCAGCGCGGCCAGTGGTGCGAGGCGAACATGACCTCGGCCTCTTGGCCGAACAGGAAGAGCGCGCGGCTGATGTACTTGGACCAGACCAGGGCGTCGCGCACCAGGGCGCCGCGCAAGGTGTAGATGTTGTGGATCGTGCTGGTCACGTTCTCCGCCATCCACAGGGCCTTCCGGTCCGGCAGGTAGGTGTTCATCTCGGACGGCGCCTCTGTGTCCGGCGTGTTCTGGAAGATCATCTTGATGCCATCGACCTCGAACTCCTCGATCGGCTCCTCGACGACGCGGGTCGGCGGGAGCAACCCGATCGTGCCGGCCGCGACGTTCTGGGCGAGGCCCTGCCCGGCGTGGCCGAAGGGGCTGGCCGGCAGCAGCACGCCGTACTGGAAGAACAGGCGCCGGTTCATGGCGTTGCCGGCGTAGATGTTCTCCGAGACCGTGTGCAGCATGAAGTCCCGCGGGACGATGATCTCGGTCTTGCCGGCGGCGAGGCGATCCCGATCGACCACGCCGCGTACGCCGCCGAAGTGATCGGCGTGGGAGTGCGAAATGATGACCGCGGAGACCGGCAGGTTCTCGATCTCGGCGTTGATCAGTTCCAGACCGGCCCGCGCCGTCTCGCGCGCCGTCAGGGGGTCGAACACGATCCAGCCGGTCTCTCCGCGCACGAAGGTGATGTTCGCCAGATCGAGGCCGCGGACCTGGTAGATCCCCGGGATCACCTCGTAGAGGCCGGTGATCTGGTTAAGCTCTGACTGCCGCTGCAGCGAGGGATGGATGCTGTCGAAGTCTCGGCCTTCGGCCAGGAACTGGTAGCGCTGGATATCCCAGGCGGTGGGCCCGGCGTCGCTCTTGATGATCTTGGACTTGAGCGGGGCGATGAAGCCCTTCTTCGCCTCCTCGAAGTCCCGCTTGTCGGCGAAGGGCAATGTCTCGCGGGCCTCGCGGATCACCTTTAGGGTGTGTTCGGACGGCGGCTTGCCCAGCGGATGGAAGTGCTCATCGGGGGATTCCGCGTAGGGCAGGGTGCTCGCCCCCGGACCCGCGGCTTCCGCCAATCCTGGCAGAGACGCCGCCAGCGCCAGTGTGATTACGAAGAACGCGCCAAGCGCACGGGCATGCGCACCGTCTGAACGGTCGAGCATTTTCGCTCCCTTTCTGACTGTGATGTCTCCCCACACGAACAGTGTCGCCTCAATAAGCAAGACGATGCAATGAGATATGGCATGTATTGTCAGGTCTAGCGCCCGAGCCTTTTGCTCCCTTGTCGGACCCGGGCTATGCTCGCCTGGTATCGATCGACCGGTGTCGTCAAGACGGGGACTGAGGGAATCCATGACGGATCAGAAGCCCGCGCTCGGTTTCGTCGGCCTCGGGAAGATGGGCGGCGCCTTGGCGGCGCGGCTCGCCGAAGCGGGGTTTCCGCTCAACGTCTTCGACATCTCCGAAGCGGCGACGGCGGCCTTCCTCGCCGATCACACGGCCGCGGCCGCCGACGATCTGCCTTCTCTCGCCGCGGCTGCGGACATCGTCATCACCTGCCTGCCGAACGGCGAGGTGGTCAGGGAGGCCGTGCTCGGCGAGGCCGGGCTGCACCAAGGCCTGTGGTTCAACGCCCTGCTGATCGACATGTCGTCCTCGGACCCGCGCGGCACGGCGCAACTGGGCGAGGAACTGAAGGCGCTCGACTGCCGCATGCTCGACGCGCCGGTCTCGGGCGGCGTGCCCAAGGCGCGCCAGGGCAGCCTGACGATCATGTGCGGCGGCGCCGCGGAAGACCTCGAGGAGGCGCGGCCGGTGCTCGCCGCCATGGGCGAGAACATTCTCCACCTCGGCCGGCTCGGTTCCGGACAGGCCATGAAGGCGCTCAACAACCTCTGCTCGGCCGGCGGCTTCCTGATCGCGCTCGAGGTGCTGGCGGCGGGCCGGCAGTTCGGCCTGGAGCCCGAGACCGTGGTCGACACGCTGAACCTCTCGACCGGCCGAAACAACTCGACGGAAAACAAGATCAAGCAATACATCCTGTCCGGGCGCTTCGACGCCGGCTTCGCCATGGACCTGATGGTCAAGGACATCGGGACCGCGCTCGCGCTCGCCAGGGACCTGGGAACGCCGACCCTCCTGAGCGCCGCTACGGTCTCCGCCTGGGCCGAGGCGCTGGAGGCCCTCGGCGAGGGGGCGGACCATACCGAACTGGCTCGGTGGATCGAGACGAAGCTGCCGGGACAGAGGCTCGAATAAAGCGCTGAGGCAGCAAGCATGACCGCAGACGAAACCTACGAAGTTCTGGCGCTGCGCTACGCGATGCACGACCGCAGGCGCCAGGAGAATTTCCTGGAGCCGGTCGACGACCACGACACGGCCATGCCGATCGACTACTTCGTCTGGGTGGTGCGCAACGAGAAGCGCACCATCGTGGTCGACACCGGCTTCGGCCACGCGGAAAACAAGCGCCGGAACCGCACGCTGCTGCGCCCGCCTCGGGAGGCTTTGGCCGCCGTGGGGGTCGACGCCGCCCAGGTCGAGGACGTGGTGATCACCCACCTGCACTACGACCACGCCGGCTGCCTGGGCGATTTCCCACGGGCCCGCTTCCACGTGCAGGAGGCGGAGACCCGTTTCGTCACCGGCCCCTGGATGCTGGACGAGGCCGAGCGCCACGCCTACACCGCCGACCACATCGCCGAGCTGGTCCAGACCCTGTTCGAGCAGCGCGTCGCCTTCTACGACGGCGACGGCGAGATCGCGCCGGGCCTGACGCTCCACGCCCTGCCCGGGCACACCATGGGCATGCAGGCACTCCGGGTGCCGACCAGGCGCGGCGTGGTGCTGCTCGCGTCCGACGCCTCGCACTACTACGAGCACTGGTTCAAGCGGGTGCCCTTCTCGATCTGCTGGTCCAAGCCGGCCCTGATGGAGAGCTACGAGGCCATGGAGCGCCTGGCCGACAGCGAGGACCATGTGATCCCGGGCCACGACCCCCTGGTGCGGCAGCTCTATCCCGCCGCCGACAGCTCGCTGGGCCGGGACGCGCTGCGCCTGGACCAGGCTCCTCTGCGCAGCCTGCGCCAAGTCTTCAAACGCTGAGGGAACGCCATGGCCGATCTCGTCACCATCGACATCGCGGCTCTGTTTTCCGGCGGCCCGGCCGAACGGCAGGCGACGGACGCCTGCATCGGCCGCGCCGTCATGGAGCACGGCGGCTTCGTGATCTCGAACTATCCCGACGCGGATAAGGTCGACGAGCGCGCGCTGACCATGCTGTCCTTCTTCGACCTCTCAGAGGCAGGCAAACACGCCGTCGCCTCGAAGGCGACCGTTCCCGAGGGCAAGACGGTATACCGCGGCTACGCGGCGTCGCTCGGGCCGGATGACTGGGCCTACAACGAGATCTTCGACATCGGGCCGGAGAAGCCATTCGGCGGCCCGGCGATCGAGGGCATGGCGGTATTTTCCGAAGAGAATGTTTGGCCGGACCCGGAGCCCTGCCCCGGATGGCAGCAGGCGATGCGCGATTTCTATGACCATCTGCACGGCGTGGCGACGGCCGTCATGCTGTCGGCGGGCCGCTTCGCGGGTTTTTCCGATCGGGAGCTCGAGGCGCGCTTTCGCGAGGGCAACTCGACCCTGCGCCTGCTCAACTATCCCGTTCGGCCGAGCGGCAGCCGCATCGTCAACGAGATGCCCGACGCACGCTTCGCCGAGGACGACGATCCGCCGCTCTCGACCGGGCGGCACACCGACGCGGCCGGGGTTTCCATCCTATGGCAGCGCGAGCCGGGCCTGCAGGCGCAGGCGCCGGACGGCACTTGGCGCGACGTGCCGGCGATCGCGAACTGCCTCTCGGTGCATTTGGGCACGGTGCTGGAGATCATGACCGAGGGGCGGGTTCCCGCCACGCCGCACCGGGTCGTCGACAGCGGCACGCCCCGCCAATCGATCGGCTTCTTCCTCGAGCCGGGCCTGGGCGCCCAGCTCGCGCCGATCAGGGAGAGTTCGGCCGCGTCCGATAGCGTGACCGGCACCTATGGCTGGCATTTGCAGGAACGGTTTCACGAGCAGAAGGGCTATGAGCAGCTGGTGCCCCGGCCCCGGCTTGCGACCGAACCGGACGGCCGGCCATGACCCATCGCTTGCAGTGGCTCGACGGCTACAACACCGCCCTCCATGTCGGGGCGGTCTATCGGGTCTATGACGCGGAGATCGAGCCGCGCGCCGGCCCGGCCATCGCGGCCCGGGCGTCTGGCTAGCTGAACGGGGAGGCGATGAAGACCTACCGCTACTACGCCGGCGGCGCCTGGCACGAGCCCGCCTCCGGCCGCTGGATAGAGAGCGAGAACCCGGCGCTGGGCGAGGCCTGGGCGCGGCTGCCCGACTGCGGCGCCGAGGACGTGGACCGCGCGGTCCGGGCAGCGCATGGCTGTTTCCATAACGGGCCCTGGCCGCGCATGAGCCTGCGCGACCGGGCCCGGCTGGTCCGCCGCATCGGCGACGTCATCGCCGCCAATGCAGAGCGCCTGGGCGCGGTCGAGACCCGGGACAACGGCAAGCTGCCGGCGCACATCACGCCGGCGCTGACGACCTGGCTCTACGAGAGCTTTCCCTACTACGCCGGCATGATCGACAAGTTCGAGGGCGCGCTGATCCCGGCCGACGCCCCCGACATGCTGAACTACCTGCGCTGGGAGCCCTTCGGGGTCGCGGCGCTGATCACCGCGTGGAACTCGCCGCTCGGCGTCCTGATCTGGAAGCTGGCGCCGGCGCTGGCCGCCGGCAACACGGTCGTGATCAAGCCCTCGGAGCACGCCTCGGCCTCGACGCTGGAGCTGATGGCGGTTCTGGAGGAGGCCGACCTGCCGCCGGGCCTGGTCAACGTGGTGACCGGCTACGGGCCGACCACCGGCGAGCCCCTGGTCGACCACGCCAAGGTCCGCATGGTCAGCTTCACCGGCGGCGTGCCGGGCGGCCGCGCGGTCGCCGCGGCGGCGGCCCGGCAGGTCAAGCCCGTGGTCATGGAGCTGGGCGGCAAGTCGCCCCAGATCGTGCTCGAGGACGCGGACCTCGAGCTCGCGGTCAACGGCGTGGCCGGCGGCATCTTCCCGGTCAGCGGCCAGAGCTGCGTCGCCGGGTCGCGGGCCCTGGTCCACCGCAACCTGGTCGAGGCCTTCAGCGAGCGCCTGGTCGCGGCCGTGGAAAAGGCGCGGATCGGCGACCCCGGCGACCCGGCGACCCAGATCGGCCCGCTGGCCAACCAGCCGCACTACGAGGGCGTGCTGGAAGAGATCGCCAAAGCGGAGCAGACCGGCGCCCGCCTGCTGCTCGACGGCCGCGGCAAGGGGCCGGACAAGGGCTACTATCTCGGCCCGACGATCTTCGCCGAGGTCACCAACGACATGCGTCTCGCCCAGCACGAGATCTTCGGCCCGGTGGTCGCCGTCATCCCCTTCGACGACGAGGCGGAGGCGGTCGCGATGGCGAACGATTCGATCTTCGGCCTGGCCGCCGGCATCTGGACCCGGGACACGGCCCGGGCGATCCGCCTGGCCGACCGGATCGAGGCCGGCACGGTCTACATCAACAACTACTTCAACGCCGCGACCCAGTCCCCGGTCGGCGGCTTCAAGCAGTCGGGCTACGGCCGCGAGAACGGCTTCGAGGGCCTGCGCTGCTTCATGCAGACCAAGTCGGTCTGGCTCGCCACGAACCCGAACGAGCCCGCGCCCTTCGGCGGGTGAGCGGGACTGCTGCTAAGAAACTCTTGAGCCCTTGATCACCGTCATCCTTCGACAAGGGGCGCAGCCCGGCGCTTCGCGCGGATGAGGGTTAGTGCTGGAAACATATCGCCCTCACCCTGAGCTCGTCGAAGGGTGATGGTGCCGGCTAGGCACCCTTTCAGCGGCCGCCTAGAACGACGAATTGGGCCCCTTGAGGAACTCGGCTTCCTCTTCCGTGGTCTCGCGGCCGAGGGCCTCGTTGCGGTGGGGGAAGCGGCCGAAGCGGGCGATGATGTCGTGGTGCATCTTGACGTACTTCAACCACTCCTCGGCGTCTTTCAGCTCGCCCATGAGCTCGAGGCAGAGCTCCTGGCCCTCCAGGGTCTCGCAGTGCTCCAGCGGCATGTAGACGAAGACCCGCTGCAGCTGGGGCAGGCCCCGGTCCCAGCCGCGCTCGAGCATGCGGTAGGTCAGGCCGAGCGCCTTCTCGTCGGTCGCGAAGGCCTTGGCCTGGCCGCGGAAAAGATTGCGCGGCACCTGGTCGAGCAGGACGATCAGCGCGAGGCAGCCCTCGAAGTCGTTCTGCCAGTGGTCCAGCGCCCCGGCGGCGGCCTGCTCGTAGAGCGCCCCGAGCTTCTCCTCGACCTCGCTGTCGAAGGCCTCGTCCTTCTTGAACCAGCGGTCCTTCATGCCCTCGGCGAACCAGAAGTCGAGCACCGCGCGGTGATCAGCCATGGTCGTGCTCCGCTCCCCTAGAGTTTCGTTAAAGGTAGCCGCCGGCCTCGAGGGCGCGGCGCACCGCCGGCCGTTCGGCAACCAGATCCGCGCAGCGCCCGACCGCGGGACAGGCCGCCGGCAGCTCGTCCTTGGGATCGAACCAACGGGCCAGCATCAGAAGATAGATATCGGCAGCGCTGATCTGGGCGCCAAGGAGAAAAGGGCCGCTCTCGGCGAGCTGCGCCTCGACCGCCTTCCAGCGGGTCAGCAGGTCGGCCTTGGCCTTGGCCTTGATGCGCGGCGCGTCGGCGGGCTCGGTCGAGAAGCGTTCCGGGTAGTAGTAGCGCCGGTAGGAGGCCTGGACCGTGTTGGTGAGGTAGAACAGCCAGCGCAGGAGGGTTGCGCGCGCGGCGCCGCCCGGCTCGGGCAGCAGGGCGGTTTCCGGGTGCCGCTCGGCGAGCCAGAGCAGGATCGCCGCCGACTCGGTCACCACCAGGCCGTCCTCGGTCACCAGGGTCGGCACGGTCGCGCCCGGGTTGAGCGCCCGGTAGGCGGCGCCGTCCTGCTCGCCCCGGTCCAGGTCAACGGCCACGGTCTCGTAGGCCGCGCCCGCTTCCTCCAGGATCGCCTGCGGCGCGAAGGCCGCCGTCCGCGGCGCCCAGTAGAGCGTGTACATGGCGACTCCCTCGATTCGCGACCAATAGCGTGCCACGGCGCGGCGGGTTTGGCACGGCTCCAGATGGAAGCGGGATGGGTAGGGGCCCGCTCCGTCGCGTCGCGCCGTTACGCCAAGAGGGGCTTTCCATCCCGGGGGGAGGTTCTCTATATCAAGGCGAATTGGCGCCCGAAGCGGGCATCCGCGCAGCAAGGACAGAGGCAGGACCATGGCATACGAGAAACTCGAGCTTTTCATCGGCGGTGAATGGACGGCGGGCACCTCGGGCAAGACCGAGGCGGTGATCAACCCGGCGACGCTGGAGGTGCTCGGCCAGCTGCCCCACGCCAGCCCCGCCGACCTCGACCGGGCGGTCGAGGCCAGCGTCGAGGGCTTCCGGGCCTGGCGCAGGATGAGCGCGCTGGAGCGCCAGAAGATCATGGAAAAGGCGGCGCGCCTGATGGAGGAGCGCCTCGAGGCCATCGCCGAGAACCTGACCAAGGAGATGGGCAAGCCGCTGGCCGAGGCCCGGATGGAGCTCGGTTTCGTGATCGACGTGACGCGCTGGTACGCGGAGGAGGGCAAGCGCGCCTACGGCCGCCTGGTGCCGCCGCGCATTCCCGGCATGCGCCAGATGGTGACCAAGGAGCCGGTCGGCCCGGCCGCCGCCTTCGTCGCCTGGAACTTCCCCGGCGTCAACGTGATCCGCAAGGTGGCAGGCGCCCTGGGCGCCGGCTGCTCCATCGTGATCAAGGCCAGCGAGGAGACGCCGGCCACCTGCATCGCGATTGCCCGCTGCTTCGACGAGGCCGGGGTGCCGCCGGGGACGGTCAACGTGGTCTTCGGCGTGCCCGACGAGGTCTCGCGCCATATCCTGGCGCGCCCGGAGATCCGCAAGCTCTCCTTCACCGGCAGCGTTCCGGTCGGCATCCACCTGCAGAAGCTGGCGGCCGACACGCTGAAGCGCTGCACCATGGAGCTGGGCGGCCACGCCCCGGTGATCGTGTTCGACGACGCCGATGTCGACAAGGCAGTCGCCATGACCGTCGGCCACAAGTTCCGCAACGCCGGGCAGGTTTGCATCTCACCGACGCGCTTCTACGTCCAGGACAAGGTCTACGACCGCTTCACCGCGAGCTTCGCCGAGAAGGCGGGCGGGCTCAAAGTCGGCAACGGCCTGGAAGCGGGCGTGGAGATGGGTCCCCTGGTCGACAAGCGCCGGCTCGACGTCATGGACACCTTCATCAAGGACGCCGTCGACCACGGCGCCGAGCTGATGACCGGCGGCGAGCGGATCGGCAACCAGGGCTACTTCTTCGCGCCGACCGTCCTGCGCAACGTGCCGGAAGACGCCATGATCATGAACGAGGAGCCCTTCGGCCCGGTCGCCCCCATGACCTCCTTCGGCGACTTCGACGAGGTCCTGGAGCGGGCCAACAAGCTCGAGTTTGGCCTCGCCTCCTACGCCTTCACCGGCGATCCGGCCAAGTCCAAGGCGCTCGCCGCCGAAATCAACGCGGGGCTGCTGGCGGTCAACAGTGTCATGGTCTCGACCCCGGAGACGCCCTTCGGCGGCGTCAACGCCAGCGGCTACGGCTCCGAGGGCGGTATAGAGGGCCTCGACGCCTTCCAGCGCACCAAGTTCGTCACCGAGCTCGATCAGATGTAGGCGGTGGAGCCTCGCGGCGCCGTGTCGGTTCTGAGGTGGTCCCGCCGCCGGTTCCTGGCGTACGGCGCCGGTTTCTCTCTGCCGGGACTGATCGGCGCTGGGGTGCTCTTCGCCTTGTCCCTGGCGCCGTCCTTGATCCCCCGGGACGCGCTCACCCAGGGCATCTTGTCGGGGGTCGTCGCAGCGATCGGCTACTGGCTCGGACTGGCGCTCGTCTGGCTGTGGACCTTTCTCGAGTTTCCTCTCCCGGCCGGGAAGTGGGTCAGGGCCGCGCGCATCGTCTTGTCGGCCGCGACGATCCTCTTCGTCGGCTTTCTCTTGTGGCACGGCGCGGCCTGGCAGGACTCGCTCCGCAAGTTCCTGGGTCTGGAGCCCCTGGAAGCGATCTACGCGCCCGTCGTGCTCCTGACGGCGGTACCCCTTGCGCTCCTGCTCAGGGAGATCGGACGGCTCTTTGCCTGGACGGCGGGAGGCATCTCGCGCCTGCTGGACCGGATCATGCCGCGTCGCGTGTCGTTGTTCCTCGGGGTCCTGCTCGCGGCCTACCTCTTGACCCAGCTCGTATCGGGAACGATTGGCCGCTTCACGGTGGAATCTCTCGACGCGATGTTTCTCGCCCTGGACCAGTTGATCGACGACGAGATCGCGCCGCCCTCCGAGGACCTGGCGACCGGCAGCGCGAAGTCGCTCGTGTCGTGGAAGAATCTCGGCCGGCAGGGCCGGAACTTCGTTTCTTCCGGCCCCAGCCGCGAGGCCATCGAAGACGTCACGGGGGCGCCGGCCAAGCGGCCCCTCCGCGTCTATGTGGGCCTCGGCGCCGCCGAGACGCCGGAGGAAAGGGCGGCACTGGCGCTCGAGGAGATGAAACGCGTCGGCGCCTTCGACCGCGCCGTGCTCGTGGTCGCCACGCCGACCGGCACGGGCTGGGTCGATAACGCTGCCGTCGACACGCTGGAGTACCTGCACCGCGGCGATACCGCGATCGTCGCCCAGCAATACTCCTATCTGATGAGCTACGTCTCGCTGTTCCTCGAGCCCGGCTATTCCAAGGCCTCGGCACGGGCGCTGTTCGACGCCGTCTACCGGCATTGGACGGGCCTGCCCCGTGACGACCGGCCGCGCCTCTATCTGCAAGGCCTCAGCCTCGGGTCATCGGGCTCGGAGCAATCCATGAACCTCTACATGGTGCTCGCGGACCTGATCCACGGCGCGGTCTGGAGCGGACCTCCCTTCACCAATCCGGATTGGGCCGCGTTCACCCGAGGCCGCAATCCGGACAGCCCCTACTGGCTGCCGCGCTATGGCGACGGGTCCCTGGTCCGCTTTACGAACCAGGAGAACGCGCTCGATATTCCGGGCGCGCGCTGGGGCCCCGTGCGCCTGGTCTATCTGCAGTATGCCAGCGATCCAATCACCTTCTTCTCCACCGACCTGTTCTATCGCGAGCCCAGTTGGCTGACCGGTGAGCGCGGGCCCGACGTTTCGCCGGATTTCCAGTGGTTTCCCATCGTCACCGGCTTTCAGGTCGCCTTCGACATGATCGGCGCCTCCGCAATCGGCCACGGGCGGGGCCACCTCTTCGCCGCGGCGCACTACATCGATGCCTGGATCGCCGTAACGGAACCCGACGGCTGGACGGAAGCCGACCTGGCGCGGCTGAAGGCCCGCTTCGAGGAGTGAGACGGGGTACGCGAACGTCCAGGCGCGCCAGGGCCGCCGTCCGGCCAGGTCCGGAGAAGCCAACTCTGAAAATAGCGTGAGAACTGGCTGGGGCGGTAGGATTCGAACCTACGAATGCCGGTACCAAAAACCGGTGCCTTAGACCACTTGGCCACGCCCCACCCTTGCCGGCCCGCGGGGAATCGGCCCCCGCCGCCCTTGACGCGGCGGAAAAATAGCCGCCTTGGAGACAGCCTGCAACGCCTGGATGCGGGGCCGCTTAGCGAAGCCTTAGAGGTTTATCGGGCACAATCACTCGGTTGTCGCCGGCCCTTCGCGGGCGGGCGGCGAGACAGGGTTAACGAGCCGGCCGAAAAGAGGCCGGCCGCTCTCCGGGGGATGGTCCTAATGTTCAACCTCGCGCGCAATCTCGTATTGGTGACCTTCGTCGCGGTCGTCCTGGTCCTGGCGTTCAAGCCGGGCAGCGGCGGGCGCGAAGGAGTGCAGGAGCCGCGCGGCCAGGCGCGCGTCGCCTCGGTCAAGCCGGATCAGTCCTCACTGATCAACCAGCTGGTGCTAAAGCGCCGCCGCGACGGCCACTACTACGTCACCGCCGAGGTCGAAGGCGTGCCCGTCGACTTCCTGGTCGACACCGGCGCCAGCATGATCGCGCTGACCTACGAGGACGCCGAGCGGATCGGGCTGCGGCCGGCCCAGCTCGACTATTCCATGCGCGCCCAGACGGCCAACGGGGTCGCGTTCTTCGCGCCGGTCACCCTGGAGGACGTGGCGATCGAGCAGCTGGAGATCGACGACGTGCGCGCCGCGGTCGCCAAGTCCGACATGGGCATGTCGCTGCTCGGCATGAGCTTCCTGGGCCGCGTCGACCGCTTCGAGGTCGAGGACGGGGACCTGATCCTCTACTGGTAAACGCCTGCGTCTAAACTCCTCGCGGGAGCAAAGGGATAGATGGCTGACATCATGGACCGGTCGCATCGCTGACGGTAGCGGGCACGCCCTGCTGCGGGATGGTGCCGCGGCAAAAACACCAAAAAGGATTCACCACAGAGACACAGAGATCACAGAGGAAAAACCCACAAGATTCTGGCGCGCTTCGCGCGCAACCAACTGCTTGGTTGGTTCTCTGTGCTCTCTGTGTCTCTGTGGTGAGAAGTTTAGGCCCTCTGCCACGGGCACGGCCTTGGCCCCGAACATGCAAACGAGATCTGATCGCTATGATCAGAATTTCTTTCTCGGCCTGCTAAACCACCGGCAGGAGCGTCTCCGGCTGGCCGGCGAGAACCGCCGCGAGCCGGTCCAGCGCGGTCTCTAGCTCGGCCCGGTCGCGCGCCGCCTGCAGGCAGAGGCGCACGGCATGGGGCAGGGGCTGCCGGCCGACCGCGAAGAGCTCGGCGCTGGCCACGCCCACGCCCCGGGCCCGCGCCTGGTCGCAGAAGACCTCGCGGCGCCAGGGCTCGGGCAACTCGAGCCAGCCGTGGAAGGCCTGGGGATGGCTGCGCCAGGTTCCCGCCGGCAGGCAGCGCCGGGCGATCGCCTGGCGCGCCTCGGCCTCGTCCCGCTGCCACAGCGCCATGCGCCAGGCCGCGCCGCTCTCGATCAGGCGGGTGGCGGCCTCGGCCATGAGCGGCGGCGCCATCAGGGTGCTGGCGCGCAGCCCCTGGCGCAGCCGGTCGAGCAGGGTGCCGGGCGCGCGCAGAAAGCCGACCCGGAGGCCCGGCGAGACCGACTTCGAGAGCCCGGTGACGTAGATCGCGCTGTCCGGCAGCAGGGTCGACAGGGGCGGCGGCGCGCGGTCGACCAGGAAGCCGTAGACGTCGTCCTCGATCACCGGCAGCGCGTGCTCGGCGCAGATCGCGGCAATCTCGCGGCGCCGGCCTTCGGACATCACCGCCGCCGTCGGGTTCTGCAGGGTCGGGATGCAATAGAGCGCGCGCGCCTTGGTCGCCCGGCAGGCCTGGGCCAGGGCATCGGGCCGCAGCCCTTCCTCGTCCATGGCGAGGCCGTGCAGCCGGATGTCGAGCATGGCGGCGATCGACTTGATGCCGTAATAGCTGAGCTCCCCGGTCAGGATCACCTCGCCGGGGCGCGCCAGGGCCCGCACGGCAAGCAGGACTCCGTGCTGCCCGCCGGCCGTCAGCACGACCTCCGAGGGGTCGGCGGCGAGGCCCGTGTGCGCCATCCAGCGCGCGCCCGCGGCGCGCTGCCGCGGTTGGCCGAGGCCCATCTCGTAGCGCATGTAGGGCCCGAGCGACTCTTCGCGGCAAATCTCTAGGAGAACGTCGGCGAGTGCACGCTCGTTGAGGTTGTCTGGCGGAAAGTTGTAGGATAGATCGATAAGGCTGCCGTCGCGGGGCGGCCGAGTCGCGGGCGCCGGCGGCTCCTTGCGGGGCGCCTGGACGAAGGTCCCCCGCCCGACCTCGCCGGCGATCAGGCCGCGCCGTTCGGCCTCGGCGTAGGCGCGGGTCACGGTGCCGACCGTGACGCCGAGCCGCCAGGCGAGGTCGCGGTGGGTCGGCAGGCGGTCGCCGACCGCCAGGCGGCCGGTCGCGATGTCATCGGCCAGTGCCTGGGCGATGGCCTGATAGCGCGGGCCGCTTCGGCCTTCGAGAGTGGGTTGCCAACTTGTCACGGTGACAATGTATCAATTGACCAAGAATGTCACTATGACATATAGCGAATAGGGAGACAATAATTCAGTGACAACCCGTTTTTCGAGGTCGAAATGAGTACAATCGCGCCAGCCAAGCCCCAATTGGCCTTTCCGATCCTGCGCCCCGACGCGCGGCGGAACCTGCCCGGCCGCAGCCGCCGCCTGCCGTGGGTCGTGTCGCTCGTGCTGCTCTGGGCCGAGCGGGCGCAGCAGCGGCGTGTCCTCGCCCGCCTCGAGCCGCACGAGCTCGCCGATATCGGCGTGACCCGGACGGCCGCCCTGGCCGAGGCCGCAAAACCCTTCTGGCAAGCGTGACCGTCCCGGTAGCCTCGACGGAACGTCTCGAGACGGCGGTCGTCGCGGCCGCCGGCTTGACCGTGGCCCTGTGGGGCGGGACGCCCCTGGTCACCAAGCTGGCGGTCGGCAGCATCGACGCCGCCGCGGTCGGCATGCTGCGGACCCTGCTGGCCGGCGCTCTGGCCGTGCCGATCCTCCTGCTGTGCCGGCTGCGTTTCCCGGCCACGGGCGAGGGCCGCAGCCTGCTGGTGATCGCGGCGCTGGGCGGCTTCGTGTTTTTCCCGCTCCTGTTCAGCCTGGGACAGGCGCGCACCACGACCGCGCACGGCGCGCTGATCCTGGCGGTGCTGCCGGTCCTGACCGGCGTGATGGCCGCCGCGGTCGAGCGCCGCCTGCCGAGCCGGCGCTGGTGCGTCGGGGCTTCCGTGGCGGGCGTGGGCACGCTGATCCTGGTCTCCGGACAGTTCGACCTCGCGCTGACGGGCGCCGACCCGCTCGGCGACCTCCTGATCCTGCTCGGCGCGGCGGGCGCGTCGGCCGGCTATGTCGCCGGCGCCCGGGCGGCGCGTTTCTCGGGCGCCTGGTCAGTGACCTTCTGGGGCCTGGCGATCGGCGGGCTCGCCCTGCTGCCGGTGGCGCCCTTCCTGCTGTCCAACGCCCGTTTGCCCGAAGCCGATGTTTCCGTCTGGGCCTGCCTGATCTATCTGGCGGCCGGTTCGTCGATCCTCGCCTACGCCGCCTGGTACTGGGCGCTGGGACGCGGCGGGATCGGCCGGGTCGGCGTGACCCAGTACTTCCAGCCACTGGTGAGCCTGTTCCTGGCGATCCTGGTGCTGGGCGAGGAATTGCGGCTGCCTACCCTGCTGGCCGCCGCGCTCATCCTGGGCGGCGTGCTCTTCGCCACCCGCCCGGTTCCCTCGCGCGCCGCCGACCCGCACTGAACCGTTTCGCCAGGAGGCCGCGATGCCCCAGGAACTGCCGATCTTCCAGGTCGACGCCTTCACCAGCCGCGCCTTCGCCGGCAACCCGGCCGCCGTCTGCCCGCTCGACGACTGGCTGCCGGAGGCGACCATGCAGGCGATCGCGGCCGAGAACAACCTGTCCGAGACCGCGTTCTTCGTCAGGCGCGAGCGCGACTACGAGCTGCGCTGGTTCACGCCGCTGGCCGAGGTCGACCTCTGCGGCCACGCGACCCTGGCGAGCGCCTACGTCATCGCCACCCAGCTCGCCCCCGACACGGCGCGCATGGTCTTCCGGACGCGCAGCGGGCCCCTGACGGTGACCCGTGACGGCACGCGCTTCACCCTGGACCTGCCGGCCCAGCCGGCCGACGAGGTCCCGCCCGAGCCCGCCGTCGCCGAGGCGCTCGGCGCGGCGCCAGAGTCGCTCTGGCGCGCGAACAAGGCCATGGCCGTGCTGGCCGACGAGGCGGCGGTGCGGGCCGCCGACCCGGACCTGGCCAAGGTCGCGGCGCTGCCCGGCGACGGCCTGCTGATCACCGCGCCCGGCGCGGACTGCGACTTCGTCTCGCGCTACTTCGCGCCCCACGTCGGTATCCCCGAGGATCCGGTGACCGGCTCGACCCACTGCATGCTGACGCCCTACTGGGCCCGGCGCCTAGGCAAGCCGCGGATGAGCGCGCGCCAGCTTTCCCGGCGCGGCGGCGAGCTCGCGGTCGAGGACCGGGGCGCCCGCGTCCTGGTGGCGGGCGAGGTCGCGCCCTACCTGCAGGGCACGATCCAGATCTGACCGGAGGCGGCCCCTTGCCCCTGATCCTGGTCGGCCAGTTCGATTCCCCCTTCGTGCGCCGCGTGGCGGTCGCGCTGAACCACTACGGCCTGCCCTACGAGCGCAACGTCCTCTCGGTGTTCCGCGATTTCGAGGCCATGCTCGCGGTCAATCCGCTGGGCAAGGTGCCGAGCCTGATCCTAGAGCGGATCATGTTTGGTCGGAACCAGTTCGTGGTTCCGACCAAACATGTGAATCCGCTCTACATCCTAGAGTTAGAGCAGATTCACGCGATTGAATGGATCGCCTCGGGCGAATCCATTCAATCACGATCTGCTCTAGAGGACGGCGCGCGGCTCTACGAGAGCCGGGCCATCATCGAATACCTGGAGGGCGTCGTGCCGGCGGCGCGGCGCCTGACCCCGGAAGACCCGGCCTTGCGCGCCGAGATGCTGCGGGTTGAGGCGATCGCGATCGGCCTGGCCGAGAAGTTCTACGAGCGCGGCATAGAGTTTTCCCGCAAGGAGCCCGAGAGCCGCGACGCGGCCTGGATCGCCCGCCTGGAGCGGCAGATCGAGAGCGCCCTCGGCTGGCTCGAAGCGCGCGCCGGGCCGCCCTGGCTGGTCGGCGACCGCCTGACCCGCGCGGACCTGGCCCTCACGGTCGCCGCGACCTTCGGCCATGAGAAGCAGCCCCAGCTGATCGACCCGGAGCGCTTTCCGCGGGTCGCGGCGCATTGCCGGCGCTGCGAGGCGCTGCCGGTCTTCACGGCGGCGGCCTACTCGGCCGACGAGGCGGCGGCCAGCGGCTGGCGCCCGGAAGACCAGGGAGCGGCGCCGTGAAGGCGGCGCAAGGCGGGGCGCCGGTCATTGCGGCGGCCGAGGGCGCCCGGGACCTGGAGACGGTCCGGTCGCTCTTCCTCGAATACGCCGACTGGCTGGACTTCGACCTCTGCTTCCAGGACTTCGACGAGGAGCTCGCGACCCTGCCCGGCCGCTACGCCCCGCCGGGAGGCGGTCTCTGGCTCGCCCGCGCCGGCGCCGAGGCGGCCGGCGTGGTCGGCATGCGGCCGCTCGAGGCGGGGGCCTGCGAGCTGAAGCGGCTCTGGGTGAGGCCCGGCTTCCGCGGGCTCGGGCTCGGCCGGACCCTGACGGAGACCGCCGTCGCGGCGGCCGGGTCCGCCGGTTACCGGGTCATGCGCCTCGATACCGTCGGCGCCGCGATGCGGCGCGCCGCCGCGCTCTACGAGGCCCTGGGATTCCGCGAGATCCCGGCCTACTACGACAACCCGCACCCCGAGGTGCGCTACCTGGAGCTGGCGCTGTCCCACCCGGCCTGAGGCGGCTTTCCCTAGAGCTGTTCCGCTTCAGCAAGCTGAAGAACCGCCGAGCCTTTGATCACGGTCATCCTTCGACAGGCTCAGGATGAGGGTATCTTCTTGATACATTTCCCCCTCACCCTGAGCTTGTCGAAGGGTGATGGTGCTGGCTAGGCAATTTCCTGGAAGCTTAGCGGAGCGGATCTCCCCACGCCCGGCGATTTTCGCCACAATTGGACACTTTGGCGCCAAAATGATCCCCTATATCGGCCTTGTGTGCTGGTGCGGATCATGTTCGGGACGATGCGGAAGTTCCTTCTCCTGGCCGGTCTCGGCTTTCTGACCTCGGCGGCCCTCGCCGCCGTGCTGCTCGGCGTCTTCGAGGCGCCGGCGCACACCGACTACGCCCTGGAGAAGGCGCTCCACAGGGAGAAGAGCGGCGGCCGGATCCTGTGGCACGCGATGTCGGTCGAGGCGGCCTACCAGGCGGTCGGTCAGCGTCGCACCTCCTTCGCGCCGGCCCAGGCGCAGTCGTCCCGCGACCGCAAGGAGTACCTCGTCTCGCTGCTCGCGCTGACCGACGCGGCCCTGGCGGAGCGGGTCTCGACGCAGCTGCGGCTGCAGGGCGGGGCGGGCGAAGCGGGCGCGGGGGCGCTCGGCGGGACGGCCTCGAACTACGAGGCGATCCTGGAGAGCATCAAGGGCCTGCCCAGCCCGCGCGCCCTGTTGCCGGCGGAGGCCCTGCTCTATCAGGCGATCGACGAGCAGCGGCGCTACCTGGCGCTCTGGGAGAGCTCCGGCGAGCGCGGCTACTTCAATCCCGAGGCGCCCCTGGTAGTCAGCTCCCACGAGAAGATCGCCGCCGCCCGGCAGAAGCTGCTGCACGCATTCCGTGAGGAAGGCCTGCACAACCGCCGGGCCGTCTCCGACCACCTTACGGCGCTCGACTTTCGCTAGTGTGATGGTTCCGCAGTTCAGTACGACAAGCGTTCTGAACTTCGGAAGCTGAATCACACTGGACTCCTAGGCATAACTGACGCTGCCTAATTTCTAGCCATCGGTGCGGCAGACCGGCTAATCTGGCGCCGCCGGCGGGGTGAAGAACCGGCGGTTCGCGCAAGAAAACCGCCACGCAATCCTGGTATGGTTCTTGCGGTTCCCGTTTCGCGCCCAGAACCCCTCAACCCGGCGGACGTCCCGGTCATGACCATCGAAGATAGAATCACGACGCCGGGCACCACGGTCGATTTCCGCGAGCTCTTCCGGGACCTGCGCGCCACCCTGATGGTCGGCGGCGCGGACACCCTGGAATCCCTGCAGGCCGTGGTCGAGCTGGTCGCCCAGCACTTCCACTCGGACGTCTGCTCGCTCTACCAGCTCGACGAACGGCAGAACGGGCTGTTCCTCAGGGCGACCAAGGGGCTGAGGGCGGAAGCGGTCGGCCGCACGGTGATGCAGCCGGGCGAAGGCCTGGTCGGCACGATCGCGCAGACCCGGCGGCCGCTGGCGCTCGAGGACGCCCAGGCCGACGCGCGTTTCATGTTCCGCCCCGAGACCGGCGAGGAGATCTATCACTCCTTCATGGGCGTGCCCCTGATCCGGGCCCGCAGCCTGCTCGGCGTGCTGGTGATCCAGCATCGCGAGCGGCGCCGCTACCGGCCTGAGGAGGTCGAGGACTGCGAGACCGTCGCCCAGTTCCTGTCCGAGATGCTGCGGCAGGCGGCCGAGGACGCGCCGCACGAAGCGCCGCCCGCCCGGGACACGCTGCGGCTTCCCGCCGTCCCGCTCAGCCGCGGCCTGGGCGTCGGCAAGGTGGTCTTCGCGCTCAAGGACATCGTGATCCGCCGCTGGCGCGTCGCCGATCCCGCCCCCGAGCTGGACCGGGTGCGGGCCGCGTTCCAGGTGCTCGAGGACTCCCTGGCGGACCTGCCGCCGGACGCGGCGGACCGGGAGACCCGCGAGCTGCTGGAGGCGGACCTCATGCTGGTCCAGGACAAGGGCTGGCGCGAGCGAATCGAGGCCGCGATCGGGCGCGGCTTCTCGGCCGAGGCGGCGGTGCAGCAGGTGCGCGAAGACCTGCGCGCGCGCATGAGGGCGGTTGCCAACGACTACATCCGGGCCCGCCTGCTCGATCTCGACGATCTCAGCCACCGTCTCCTGACGGCGCTCTCGGGCCGGGAGGGGCGCGCGCTCTCCGATCTCGGGCCCGACACGGTCCTGGTCTGCCGCTCCCTCGGCACGGCCGAGCTGCTGCGGATCGGCCGCAAGGGGCTGGCCGGGCTGGTTGTGGTCGAGGCGACGCCTTCTTCCCACATTGCGATCGTCGCCAACGCGCTGAAGATCCCCGCGCTGGGCCAGGCGCCCGCGGCGCTCACCGAGCTGCGCGAGGACGATGCCGTCGTTCTCGACGCGGTCAACGGGCAGCTGATCGCCCGCCCGAGCCCGGACGTGCTGGCCCAGTACGAGAGCCACGCGGCGGCCGACCGGAGCCGCGCGGCGCACGATCCCTGGCGGTCTGACCAGCCGTGCCGAAGCCGCGACGGCGTGACGGTCGAGCTCCTGGCCAACGCCGGCCTGCTGCTGGACCTGGACGAGATCGACCAGCTGGAGTCCGTCGGGGTCGGCCTCTACCGGACCGAAATGGCCTTTCTGGTCCGCGCCCGCATGCCGAGCGTCGAGGAGCAGGCCGCGCTCTACCGCCGGATCCTCGACCGCATGGCCGGCCGGCCCGTGGCCTTCCGCACGCTGGACGTGGGCTCGGACAAGGCG